>NZ_JBHXBO010000204.1:0-7538 GCF_042726775.1 Oerskovia sp. NPDC060287 | reverse complement strand
CATCGCGCCCGGTCCGGCCCCTTCGTCGTCGAGGAGTCGTGAGGTCAGTCCTGGACGAGCCAGCGCCAGCCCTGCGGGGTCGCGACGCCGTCGATCGTCCGGTCGTGCTTCTCGAGGGGGAGGGGACGCTCGTCGGCGTCGTAGACCTCGTCGGGGAACACCACGGCGATGACCTTGGTGCCGGGGCGCATGTGCTCCAGGGCGCGGTCGTACCAGCCGCCACCCTGACCCAGCCGGACACCGCGCGTGTCGACCGCGAGGGCCGGGGCGATGACGACGTCGGCGTCGACGAGCGCTGCCGCACCCAGGGCGGGTCCGCTCGGCTCGGGCGGGCGGCCGGGCGCACGCTCACGCAGGTCGTGCGAGCCCGCGTACTCGGCCCAGTCCCGCTGCAGGCCCGCGCCCAGCACGGGGAGCAGGACGCGGACGCCGCGTGCGGCGAGCCGGTCGAGCATCGCGGTCGTGCCGGGCTCCGTGGGGCGTGCGGCGTAGGTCGCGACGCAGCGCGCCGTCAGGACCTCGGGGATGGTCTCGATCACGTCCGCGATCGCGAGGGCCGCTTCGTCGCGGCGCCTCTCGCTGCGCGTGGATCGGGCGGTGCGGATGGCTTTTCGGAGGATCTCCTTCGCGTCCTCGGGTTCGATGCTTCCGTGCAAGGGGTAGGGCTGAACCGGGCCACTCATGCGCCTATTGTCGCAAAGGTTCGGGCAAGAAGTGTCCGGGGTCCCGTCGTCGGACGGAAAGGTCCGGAACGCGGGGCGTTCGCACGGACACGTGAGGGCGGTGGCGTGCGCGAGCAGGTGTCCCGCGTGGTGCGCGACCCGGCCGGCGGCGCTATTGTCGGTGCGCCAGATCGTGATACACCCTGTCCACCGGGCCTCACGTCAGTGATCCTGGTGCTCGGAGGCAGGACGTCTCGGGCTCTGCTGCCGGGAACGGATGATCGATGGGCGCACGACGATGACGAACAAGATCGCACGAGCATGGAGCATGTCGAAGCCCTGGCCGGTCACGCTGCGCGAGGACGCGGTGGACGGCAGCGTGGTGCTGCGCCCGCTGCACCGTCGTGACGGCCACGACTGGATGACGCTGCGGGCCCGCAACGCGTCGTGGCTCGAGCGCTGGGAGGCGACCTCGCCCCGACCCGGCACGGGAGCCGGCGGCCCGCCGACGTTCGGCGAGTACGCGCGGATCCTCGCCGCCCAGGCGCGCGCCGGGACGTCGTTGCCGTTCGCGGTCGAGCTCGACGGCGAGCTGGTCGGCCAGCTCACGGTCTCGAGCATCACGTACGGGTCGCTCTGCTCGGCGAGCATCGGTTACTGGGTCGGTGAGCACGTCGCGGGGCGCGGGGTCATCCCGACCGCGGTCGCGATGGCCACGGACTACTGCTTCCAGGTGCTGGGCCTGCACCGCATCGAGATCAACATCCGCCCGGAGAACGGCCCCAGCATCCGGGTCGTCGAGAAGCTCGGGCTGCGCGACGAGGGGCTGCGCGAGAGGTACCTGCACATCCAGGGCCACTGGTGCGACCACCGGACGTTCGCGATCACGGCTGAGGAGGTCCCCGACGGCCTGCTCGCGCGGTGGCAGGAGACGCGCCGCGCGGCCTCCTAGCGCACGGACGCGACCGCGAAAAGGACCGACACGCCGCCCGGCGTCCGGTCGACCGCCAGGGCCCTCGCCTACGGTCGGGATGTGGATTCGACGACGGGCTCAGGAGGCGTGGCGGTCCTTGCGCTGTTCGTCCTGTGGTTCGCCTACTACGTCCCGCACCGGGTCAAGCAGCGCCAGCAGCTGCAGGACGCCCGGGTCGAGGACAGGTTCTCGGGGTCCTTGCGTGTCCTCGCGGTCGTCTCGGGACGTCGGCGCGGGGCACCGGGGGAGGGCGCGGAGCACGCGTCGTCGGGCGAGGGGCGTTCGCTGCTCCTCGGTCCGGTCCCGGTCAGCGAGCCGGACGTCGCCCTGATGTCGAGGGCGTCCGACGCGTCCGGGTCGACGTCACGCGTCCTGCAGGTCACGACCGGGGTCACCACCGACCGCCGGCCATCGTCGGAGGAGGAGCCGCAGACCATGGAGACAGACGTCCGCGCGAGCGATCCTCGCCCGAGCATCCCGCCGCGCCGTCAACCGGCGGGCGGAGGGTTCGACGACCCCTTCCCCCCGCGCAAGGTCGCGTCCCCGTCGCGGATCGCGATGCTGGAACGCCGCGCCAAGGCCGCGCGTCGCCGGCTGGCGCTCACGGTCGTGCTGCTCCTCGCGAGCGTGGGGGCGTGGGTGGCCTTCGGGTACGGGCTGGTGCCCTGGTACGCCGCAGCAGGCCCGACGGCGGTCCTCGCCCTGGTCCTCGTCCTCGGCCGCCAGGCGGCGCTCGCCGGGAAGCGGGCCGATGCCAGCTGGCATGCGGACCGCCGCACGGCTGCGCGCGACGCTGCCCGGGCCGCACGGGGACCCGTGGCGGGCAGCCCGGTCGCGCCCCGCAACGTCCACCCCTCGCGCGTGACGGGCCACGCCGTCCGCTCGTCGCAGACGAGCACCCAGATGATCCCGCGCGTGACCGCCGAGGACCTGGCCCGCGGTGCCGCGCGCGGCAGGGACCAGCGCCCGGCGACCGGGTCGACAGCGCGCGTCGAGTCCTCGACGGAGCCCGACCAAGCTCGGCCCCGGACGGGCGCGAGCGGCGGCGACCTGTTCGACGACCGCGACCGGTCGGCAGGCCCGGCGGGCTCGACGGCCGGCGACGCACCCCGTGCGGGGACGGCACCCGGCACGCCTGCTGACCTCGGCACGACCGCGGTGCACCTCTCCCCGGCGTCCGCACCGACCCCGGTCGTGCCCGCGGGCCGTCCGGAGACCCCCGAGGCCGAGATCGGCGGGGCCTGGGACCCGGTGCCCGTGCCACGACCGACCTACACCATGAAGCCCACGGCTGAGGAGACGGGCGTGCCGCCCGTCCAGGTGGCCGTCCCGACCGCCCCGCTCGCCCAGCCGACCCAGGACCAGGCGTGGTCCGAGGTGTCGGAGGGGACGCCGTCGGGCGTCGGGGCTCCTCAGGGCGACCAGCCCGTGCCGGTGCCCGCGCCCGGCGACGAGAAGAAGCCCCGGACCGAGACGCTGGGCCTGGACCTCAACGAGATCCTGGCCCGTCGACGCGTCTCGGGACAGTAGCTCCTGGGCCGTTCGCCCTGCCGAGGGGGAGCGGATTTGTCGAAGAGCGCAGGTCAGGTGTTAATGTTGACCTCGTTCTGGGGCTATGGCGCAGTTGGTAGCGCGTCTCGTTCGCAATGAGAAGGTCGGGGGTTCGAATCCCCCTAGCTCCACCAGGCACAAGGCCCGGAACCTCACGGTTCCGGGCCTTCGTCGTTGCTGGCGAGCATGGGGCGGTCACCCGACGAAAAGCTGCGCAGGAACACCGACCGCGGCCCACGTGCCCCGCTCGGGTACTGTCGCGGGATGACCGAGCCGCTCCTTCCTGACTCCCTCGCGCTCGCCATCGGGTGCCACCACGACGGACCCGGCCTGGCGGACCTCTCGCGTGCACGCCTGCCCTCCATGCCTCACCTGCACGACGAGGAGCTCTGGAGCACGACCTACCGGTTCGGTCCGGGCTTCCATCCGCGGGACCGGTACTTCCCGGTCCTGCGCGAGCAGGGCGAGCGCTCGGACGTCCGTGACGAGCGTGTCGTCGCGTTCGCCTGGGTCGACGCGGCGCTCGACGAGCAGGCCGGCGTCGCCGAGCCGTGGTGGTGCCTCAACGCGATCGCGGTCTCGGGCGACCGCTCGGGCGCAGGGCTGGGTTCGTACCTGGTCCGCAAGGTCGTCGAGCAGGCGCGGGCCGCGGGCGTCTCGACGCTCTACGGCCAGACGCCGCCCGAGGCCGCGGGCTTCTGGGAACGGCTCGGGTTCCGCGTCGGGGGCGTCGACGAGATGCTCGCGTCGGACCGGCTCGTGACCCTCGCCGACGGGCGCACGCTGCGCCCGGTCGTGACGCCCGAGCCGGGGCACCGGTTCTTCGTGCTCAACGGCCTGCAGGGCCCGACCGACGCCCCGAGGCTGCTTCCCGCCCAGTACGAGTCCTGACGCACAGCCCAGGCTGATCCGCTCCTCGCTTCCTACGATGGTCGGATGACGACCGAGAGCGCTGCCCGGCCCAGGAGGCTCGAGCCCGCACAGTACGCGCGAGCACTCTCGGAGATCGTCCGGCTCTCGGCGCGCACGTCGCCGCTCGCGGTCACCATGAAGATCGTCGGGTCGATCGTCGCTGCTGCGCTCCCGCTCGTGACGACCTTCTTCGCGGCCCTGACCACCACGGCCCTCGCGGACGCGTACGCGGGCACGGACGGCGCGGGCAACCGGGCCATCGTCTACGTGATCATCACGGCGGTCCTGGGGCTGTTCATGGTCGCCTTCAACAGCATCGACCGCTACATCCAGCGCTCGATGCAGTACAAGGTGGGCGCCAAGGTCTCCGACATGATGTTCGAGCGCTTCCTGTCGCTCGAGTTCTGGCGGTACGACGACAAGGACACGGTCGACCTGTTCGACCGCGCCAAGCGCTTTTCCGAGGCCTACCCGCGCGTGCTGGACCGGCTCGCGACGATCTTCACGCAGGTCGTCTCGGTGATCCTGTCGGTCGTGACGCTGTTCTTCGTGAGCTGGTGGATCGCGCTGATCGTGCTCGTCGCGATCCTGCCGAGCGTGTACCTGCAGTTCAAGCTGTCACGGGCCCAGATCGCGCACTGGAACTCCCACATCGAGGTGCGGCGTCGGCGCGGGATGATCGAGCGCGGCATGCTCCAGCCCCAGTACATCTCCGAGCTGCGCGTCTACGGCATGGTCCGGCACCTGCTGGGATTGCGACGGGAGCTGCGCGACGAGGACGAGAAGCGCCGCATGGAGTTCGAGAAGACGTACATCCCCAAGCAGCTCCTGGGCGACGGGCTCCAGGCCGCGGCCGAGGTCACGGCCCTGGTCTGGGTCGTGCGACAGATCGTGCTGCACACCCAGCCCGTCGGGCAGTTCGTGCTGGTCCAGCAGGTCGTCTCGCGCGCGCTCAGCAGCGCGAACGGCCTCGTGGACTCGCTCAGCAGCATCGACGAGGACCTCGCGAACCTGTTCGACTACGAGGCGTTCATGGCGCTGCCCGTGAGAGGGGAGCGCGAGCGCCAGCTCGCCGCGGCCCCGGAGACCATCGCGGTCGAGGACGTCACGTTCCGCTACACGGGCTCGGACGTCGACGTCCTCAAGGGCGTGTCGCTGACCATCCACCGCGGCAGGCACGTCGCGATCGTCGGGGAGAACGGCGCGGGCAAGTCGACGCTCGTCAAGGTCATCGTGGGCCTGTACGCACCCACCACGGGAGCCGTGCGGCTCGACGGCGTGGACCTCCAGGACCTGGACGTGAACTCCTGGCACGAGCAGCTCGCGGTGCTCCAGCAGGACTACCTCAAGTACGACTTCGCGACGGCCCTCGAGAACATCCAGTACGGCGACATCAACGACCCACCCAGCCGCGAGCGCGCCCTGGCGGCGGCCCACGACGCCGAGGCCAAGGAGTTCCTCGAGAAGCTCCCGCGCGGGATCGACTCGTACCTGAGCACCTGGATGGAGGAGAAGGGCAGCCGCAAGCGCGGCACGCAGCTCTCTGGGGGCCAGTGGCAGCGCCTAGCGCTCGCGCGCAACTTCTACCGGGCGGCACCCGTGGTCATCATGGACGAGCCGACGTCGGCGATCGACGCCCTGGCCGAGGCGCACATCTTCCGTCGCCTGTTCGCGGACAGGTCGCGCACCATCATCGCGATCAGCCACCGGCTCGCGACGATCGAGAAGGCCGACGTGATCTACATGCTCGCGGACGGCGTGGTCGCCGAGCAGGGGACGCATGGCGAGCTCGTGGCGCTGCGCGGGAGGTACTACACGATGTTCGAGGCCCAGCTCTCGGACCGGGACCGCGAGCAGGACACGGACGTCGACGACTCGCCGGAGCGTCCCGCGCCCGAGCCGACCGTCGCGGCAGGCGACGCCGAGTAGCGTCGGGCGGCATGGAACATCAGCCTGCCCCGGTCTTCGTCGCCGGCCCCGCGTCGTGGAACGAGCTCGTCTACCTCGACGCCCTGCCCGAGCCCCGCTCGCAGACGCTCTTCGCGCGACGCCACCTGGCCACGGTGGGCGGCACGTCGGCGGGCAAGGCGCTCAACCTGCGTGCGCTGGGGCGTGCGGTCACGCTGCGCACGGTCCTGGGGTCCGACGACGTCGCTCCCCGCGTCGAGGACGTCCTGCGGGCAGCGGGTGTCGCGCTCCTCGTGGAACCGGACCCGGACGGCCGGACCGAGCGGCACCTCAACCTCATGGGTGCGTCGGGCGAGCGGTTGTCGATCTACCTCCAGGCGCCGGGGGACGTGCCTCGTGGGGAGACCTGGGAGGCCGCGGTCGCAGCCCTGGGCGACGCTCGGGCGGTCGTGATCGATCTCGCGGTCCCGGCGCTGCCGTTGCTGCGCGAGGCGCGACGCCTGGGAAAGGACGTGTGGTGCGACGTGCACGACTACGACGGGGAGGCCGTGTTCCACCGCGAGTTCCTCGACGCCGCGACGTTCCTCTTCCTCAGCTCGGACCGGTTGCCGGGATACCGCGCGTTCATGGAGGAGCGGGTCGCGGCCGGCGCACGTCTCGTGGTCTGCACGCACGGGGCCAGGGGAGCGAGCGCCCTCACGGCCGACGGCGAGTGGTTCGACGTTCCGGCGGTCACGGTCGAGCACGTCGTGGACACCAACGGGGCGGGAGACGCGTTCTTCGCAGGCTTCCTCGACGCGCACCTGTCGGGCGCCACGGTCGCCGAGGCCTTGTCCGCCGGTGCGGTCCGCGGCGCGCTGTGCGTGCAGAGCCCGGACATCGCGCCGACGGTCTGAGGGAGCCGCGGGCGGGCCTGGGCCGTGGCCCTGGGCCGACCCGGTAGGTCGTGGACGGTCAGGACCCGGCGGGTGCGACGCACTCGATCGCGCGTCCGTCGACGACATGGGTCCCGACCCCGAGCTCCGCGCACTCGCCCATGAGCCAGACGAGGGTCGCAGCCCAGATCACCACGGCCACGATGACGAGGAACGAGACCGCGATCGCGGCTACTGCCCACCAGTTGTGCTGGCGCGCCCGGCGTGACCTGACCAGTCCCACGATCCCCAGGACCAGCCCGACCAGCGACAGAGGGATCGACAGCACGAGCGCGACGACGCCCAGAGTCTTGCCGGGGTTGGTGGTGATCGGCTCGGTCTCGGTCACGGGGGTCCTCACGGGTCGGTGTCGGGTCGGCGTTCGCCGGGCGGGGTGCCCGGGCTCGGCTCGACCTGCGGCTGCTGCGGGCCGGATGCCGGTCGACGGGGATCGTCCGGGTGGTCGGCACCGTCCAGTATCGCCGAGTCGGCCGGGCCGCCGAGCGGAGCGCCTGCCAGGCGGTCGCTCCCAGGAGCGCCCGTGGGCCCCCACCCGCCGAAGGCGGGGGCCCCCGGGGGGGTGGGGCGGGGGGAGGAGGAGGTGTTCCGGATTGCCGT
>NZ_JBHXBO010000203.1:0-7583 GCF_042726775.1 Oerskovia sp. NPDC060287 | reverse complement strand
ACCGAGTGCAGCAGGAGACCCGTGAGCAGGCTCTCGACGTCACCGCGGTCGACCAGGCGTGCCTGGCTGAAACCCTCCAACCCGTGCGACATCGTGTAGAAGCCGCTCGGGAAGGCGGAGTCCGACAGCTGGAGGCTGACGAGAAGGGCGCTCACGTCGGTCCTCGTCCGGAGCGTCTCGGTCATGACCACCCTCAGGCGAGGAAGAAGAGCTGGGTCATGGGCAGGGACTCGGCCGGCTCGATGTGAGCGGGCTTCCCGTCGAACGTCACCTTGTACGTCTCCGGGTCGACCTCGATCACGGGTGCGACGTCGTTGCGGACCATGTGCTCCTTGCCGATCGCGCGGCACCGCACGACGGGGAGCACCTGGCTCTCGAGTCCCAGCTCTTCGGGAACGCCCAGGTCGATGGCCGCCTTGGACATGAACGTCACACGGGTCTTCTGCTTGGCCTTGCCCAGGGCTCCGAACATCGGCCGGTAGTAGACCGGCTGCGGGGTCGGGAGGGACGCGTTGGGGTCCCCCATGAGCGCCCAGTTGATGAGCCCGCCCTTGACCACCATCTTGGGCTTGGCGGCGAACGCGTCGACGGGCCACAGGACGATGTCCGCGATCTTCCCGTCCTCGAGCGACCCGATGTAGTCGCCGACGCCCTGGGTGATCGCCGGGTTGATCGTGATCTTGGCCAGGTAGCGCAGGACCCGGAAGTTGTCGTTGCCCTCGGAGTCCTCCGGCAGCGGCCCGCGCTTGTCCTTGTTGTGGTGAGCCGTCTGGAAGACCCTGGTGAAGGACTCCCCGATGCGCCCCATCGCCTGGGAGTCGGACGAGAACATCGAGAGGACGCCCTCGTCGTGCAGCACGGTCTCGGCCGAGATCGTCTCGGCACGGACGCGCGAGTCGGCGAACGCGACGTCCTCGGGGATGTCGTGCGACAGGTGGTGGCACACCATGACCATGTCGAGGAGCTCGTCGACCGAGTTCACGGTGTACGGCAGGGTCGGGTTGGTCGAGGACGGCAGCACGTTGGGGTACCCGGCCGCCTTCATGATGTCCGGCGCGTGCCCACCGCCCGCTCCCTCGGTGTGATAGGTGTGGATGGTCCGGCCGTCGATCGCCGAGATCGTGTCCTCGACGAACCCCGCCTCGTTGAGGCTGTCGGTGTGCACCGAGACCTGGATGTCGTACTCGTCCGCGACGGTCAGGGCGTTGCTCAGGGCCGCAGGCGTGGCGCCCCAGTCCTCGTGCACCTTGAGCGAGGAGGCACCGGCCTTGATCTGCTCGATGAGCGCCTCCGGCAGCGATCCGTTGCCCTTGCCGTGGAAGCCCATGTTGACGGGCATGTCCTCCGCGGCCTGGAGCATGCGGTGGATGTGCCAGGCACCGGGGGTCGTGGTCACCCCGTTGGTCGCGTCGGTCGGACCCGTGCCTCCGCCGAACAGCGTCGTGATGCCGTTCGAGAGCGCGGCCTGGGCCTGCTGGGGCGAGATGTAGTGCACGTGGCTGTCGATGCCGCCCGCCGTCGCGATCAGGTGCTCGCCCGAGATGACCTCGGTCACGGCGCCCACGACGAGCCGGGGGTCGACCCCGCTCTGCGTGTGGGGGTTGCCGGACTTGCCGATCCCGACGATCTTCCCGTCCTTGACGCCGATGTCGCCCTTGACGACCCCGAGGACCGGGTCGAGGACGATCGCGTTGGTGATGACCAGGTCGAGGCCACCCTGGGCGCTCGTGACCTGCGGGTCCGCCGCCATGCCGTCACGAGCGGACTTGCCACCGCCGTACACGACCTCGTCGCCGTAGTGCCCCTCGTTGTAGTCCTTCTCGATCTCGATCACGAGGTTCGAGTCGGCGAGATGGACCCGGTCGCCGGTGGTCGGGCCGAAGAGGTCCGTGTACTGCTTGCGGGAGATGATGGCCATTACTTCTTCCCCTTCTTCGCAGCTCCGGTGGTCCGCGCTGTCGGCTTGCCGTCCTTGAACTGACGCTCGGTCATCCGGGCGAGCGAGTCGATCCGGGTCTGCCGCGAGTCGAGCCCGCCGTCGACCAGGTTGTTGAAGCCGACGACGTGACGTGTCCCGGCGTAGGCCGTCAGCGTGACCTCCCGGGTGTCGCCGGGCTCGATGCGCACACCGGTGCCGGCGGGGATGTCCAGGTGCATCCCGTACGCCTTCTCCCGCTCGAAGAGCAGTGCACGGTTCACCTCGAAGAAGTGGAAGTGCGAACCGATCTGCACGGCGCGGTCACCGGTGTTGCTCACCTTGAGCGTCACCGTCTCCCTGCCCGCGTTGATCTCGATGTCTTCGTCGGTGTGGTGGTACTTGGGGCTACCTAGCATCGTTCTTCCCTCCACTTGCTGCTGTTCGCGTCGTGGTGCTGCTCGATGGATCGGTGACGAGACGGTCACGCGGACCGCTCAGTGACGATGGGTGAGGACCTCGTCGTTGGAGGCGCCGTGGGCAGCCGGCGGCTCGTGGTGCTTGCCGTCGTGCCCGTGCGCGGTGTTCACGGGGGCGTGCGAATGGTCGCCACCGCCGTGCGGGTGAGAGTGCGGGTGGGGATGGGGGTGCGGGTGAGGATGCTCTCCCTGGCTCTCCTCGAACGCGTGGGAGTGGGCGTACCCGTGGCCGTGGTCGGCGAGCAACCCGGTCTCGATCCCGTCGCGCCCGTGGCTCAGGCTGTGCTCGGCGGCGGCGAGCCGCTGCCGGACGACCTGGAGGATCGCCTGCTCCGACATGAGCGGGCCGTAGAACGTCGCCCGGAGGAGCTCCCCGCTCCCCCAGGGGGCGGTGCTCGTCCTCGCGAAGCCCGCCGGGACCACGACCGATCCCTCGGCACCGAGGAGCCTCGCGCGCCGGACGGCTTCCGCGACCTCGGCGTCCTCCTCGACGCAGGCGACCTCGACCGCCAGCCCCGCTCCGTGGGTCCGCACCAGGTGAGCCACGCGGTACAGCTCGGCGTCGTCGAACGGGTTCGACGACCTCGCCGTGATGACGAGCGCGGCCTCGGGGCGGCGCTTGGCCGTCTCGGTCGCCGCCTTGCGCAGCCAGGCGATCAGGTGGTCGATCGCACCGAAGTCGTCGCACAGGACCACACGGCCCGCACCGTCCCCGGTGCTCAGCCACTTGAGGGTCTTGGCCACGTCGGCCACCATCGTCGGGTTCCTGCCGAACGTCATGGGCAGGACCGCGACCGGTGCGTCACCGGAGGCGAGCAGTGCACTCACCGTGTTGTGGAGAACTCGCCCGGCCGGCGAGACGATCACGCCGGGCAGGGCGTCCCTGAGGAAGCCCAGGTCTGCGCCGTCGTCGCTCTCGTGCCCCCCGACGAGGACCAGCCGTGTCTCGTCGCGATCCCCTGCCGACATATGTCAGGCCGCCACGGGGTCGTGACAGGAGACGAGCTTGCTGCCGTCGACGAAAGTCGCCTCGACCTGGAGCAGTGCGAGCCTCTCCCGGACGCCCGGGATGCAGTCCTTCTCCGAGACGACCTTCTTCCCGAGCTCCATGCACTCGGCCACGGACTTCCCGTCCCGTGCGGCCTCGAGAATGGCCTCGGAGATCAACGCCTGTGCTTCGCTGAGGTTCAGCTTTGTACCACGCTCACGACGCTTCCGCGCGAGATCTGCCACTTGGTACACATACAGCTTGTCGATTTCTCGTGGGGTGAGATTCATTGCCTGCACGACCTTTCGGGGTGCGACCGGCAGCCGGAAGCCATCGGTCTTCGCGTCTGATGTCATTGACCCTACGCGGGCCCTCCGGGACTGCAACTGGAAGCGAGACAATGCCCTGACCAGCGCTTTTGTCGACGGACACGATCGGACCAGATGCGACCTCGTCGCAACAGATGGTCAGGATATTTCGCCCGAAACCCTCCACAGAAGACCTGCGTGAATTCCTGCCAGGCCGGAACGGAACGCCCCGTATAGCCTGAACGCGTGGAAACCGTGTGGCTCGTCCTCGGAATCGTCATTCTTGCCCTCACGCTGCTCGACGTCTTCCTGACCGCGCTGAACTACGACGAGTCGGGATTCATCGCCGGCCCGCTCGCCTCGGCCCAGTGGCGGCTGCTGCGTCGCGTCACACGCCGGATGTCGAGACGCTGGCGCCCCCTCGCGCTGCGCCAGGTCACGGGGCTGCAGATCATGATCACGGTGATCGCCTGGCTGTTCGGGGTGATCCTCGGGTTCGGGCTGATCTACTACGGCCAGATGACCAAGACGGCGTTCTCGGTGTCGGGAACCGGCGCGAGCCTCGACTTCTTCAACGCGATGTACTTCAGCGCCGCACAGCTCTCGACGGTCGGCGGATCGTCCCTGACGGCCGAGACGGACGTGCTGCGCTTCCTGAGCATCGCGGAGACGCTCACCGGCGTCGTCCTCGTCTCGCTGATCCTGACCTTCCTCCTCGGCGTCTACGACGTGATCCGCGACCTGCGCGCTCTGTCGGCACAGTTCTTCAGCGCGGAGCGCGGCGCCGGCTCTCCCGTCGCGAGCCTCGCCCCGTACTTCCAGCAGGGCCAGCCCACAGGCCTCGACGGGCATCTCGACGGCATCGCGAGCACCTTCTCGAGCTACACGGACGGGATCAGGCTCCACCACGCTGCCTACTACTTCCAGAGCGGGCGCGACCAGTTCGCTCTCCCCTACGCGATCCGGATGCTGGGGGGCACCCTCGGCGCCCTCCGCTGGGGTCTGCCGACAGGGCACCCCGCGTCGACCGAGCCGGACCTGATACCGCTCTCGTTCCAGTTCCTCGAGTTCGGGGAGTACCTGCAGAAGAAGCTGCGCTGGTCGAGCGTCGACGTCCCGGAGATCGTCAGCGCCGAGGAGTTCGCCCGGTACGCGCAAGAGAAGCGCCACCGGGGTCGTCGGGACGAGTGGGTCGCCCGCTTCGTGGACCTGGAGCGCGACATGGCGGAGCTCGCGGCGATCGAGCCGCTCACCGACCTCGACGACTCCTACCGCCGCTACACCGAGTGGCTGCCCTTCGCCTACCGGGCCCAGCAGATCACGCTCGCCGTGAGCCAGGACCTGGACTACCAGCCGATCATCGTGACCGACAAGCCGGTGTCGATCCTGCACAGCGACGACGCGCTGGCGCTCCAGAGCCTCGAGGAAGACGTCCCGGGTCCCGTCGTCGAGGCGCTCGGTCCCCGTGACCGGGGGGCTCGCAGCCGGCTCTCGCGCTGGGAGACGTTCGTCGACCAGCACGTCTCGCTCGTCGACCCCGGCTACGCGCGCCTGCGCGCAGCCGGGCGCGCGGTGCTCGCGGCGAGCGCCGCCGTGGTCTCCCTGTACTTCCTCTTCGAGGCCACCGGGCGCAGCGGGATCCAGCCGGCGATGTTCGGTGGCTTCGTGGCCATGCTGAGCACGGGGATATCGGTCGACAAGACGCTTCGTGGGCGCAAGATCACCAGCATCCTGCTGATCGTGCCCATCAGCCTCGTGGTCGCGCTCGGTGCGCTGGTCTCCGACTCCCCGGCCTGGACCGCCGTGCTCGTGATCTCCGTCGCGACGCTCGGGGTGTGGCTCGGCCGGTTCGGGCCGCGCTGGGGCGCCCTCGGCCAGGTCACGTTCGTGGCGTACTACTTCGCGCTCATCCTGCGCCTGCACCTCTCCGAGGTGCTCCTGTACGTCACGGCCGCCGCGCTCGCGATCGCCTGGGCGTTCGTCCTGAACTACGTGATCCTTCCCGAGCGTCCCCGCAAGGTGCTGCAGGGCGGCATCGAAGGCTTCGGTCAACGCCTCGTGACGTCGATGGACTCCCTGATCGACGCCGTGTCCTGGGCCCGCTGGGACCCCGACATCCGCAAGCGCGTGAGCCTCGACATGCGCCAGCTCCACCGCGGCGCCGCATTCCTCGCGGGCCAGCTGACCGGCGAGGAGAACGCGACGGGCCTCGATCCTGCGCGCAGCGCCGAGCTGCGCCTGCACGTGTTCGACACCGAGCTTGCAGCCGTCAACCTCAAGACCGCTGCCCGCAACGTCACGGGCACCGCGATCCCTCTCGAGCTCCGTGGACGCCTCGCGGGACGGCTCGAGCTGCTCCAGGCGCATCTCGCGGAGATCGCGGCCCGACCGCTCGACGGCTCCGCGCCGACCGCCCCCACACCCCACCTGGCACCCTGGCAGGACGATCGCCCACCGGCCGACTGGCCCCAGGCCGCGCGCCTGCTCTACCAGGCCGCGACCGAGCTCTACCACGCGGCCGACGTGCTCCGCACGGCCGAGGTCGCGGGCCTCGACCCCGACGCCCCTCCGCTCACCACGGTCGATCCCGACGACGCGCAGATCGACGACGCGGGCCTCGACGAGCTGGCGACGTCCGCTCCCCCGACGGGCGGCAGGAAGCCCCTGTCCCCCGTGACGAAGCGGGCCGCTCAGGTCGCCGTGGCGACGGGCGCGGCACTCGGCGTCGGCGAGGCCGTGTCCACGACCCATCAGTACTGGGCGACGCTCGCGGCGTACCAGGTGCTGGGCGGCACCGACGGTGAGACGTTCGTCAAGGGGGCCCAGCGCGTCGCGGGCACCGTGGTGGGTGCAGCGGTGGGCTTCGGCATCGCGATCTGGACGGGAGCGGACCCGGCGATCATCGTGCCGCTGCTGGCTCTCGCGGTGTTCGCCTCGACGTACTACCGGCCGGTCTCGCCCGCGGTGTCGAACTTCTGGACCACCATGATCTTCGCGCTCCTGTACGAGTTCCTCGGACGTCTCACCACGCTGGCCCTCGAGATCAGGATCCTGGAGACCCTCTTCGGGGCCGCGGTCGCGCTGCTCGTCGCGTGGTTCGTGTTCCCGACGCACACGCGCACCAAGCTCAACAAGGACATCAGCAAGCTCGTCACGGACATCGAGATCGTGATCGTCGCGGGTCTCGAGCGCCTCGAGGGTGGGAGCAAGATCTCGAGGAAGGCCATCGAGAAGCGGCTCCTGGTCATCAACAAGGACGTCCGGCAGGTCAACGCCACGGCCGCGCCGCTGCGTCGGACGTCGGGCTCGCTCGAGGTCGACGGGATCGAGGGGCGCCTCACGGCCGTCTGGTCGTTGACCTACTACACGCGCCATCTCGCGCACGCGGTCGAACGCATGCTCGAGGCCGGGAGCGACCTCACGTCCGAGGACTGGGAGCACCTGCGCCTCACCACCAGCCACAACATCGGTGCGCTGCGCGCCGCCCTCGACGACAGGCTCCCGACCAAGGTCGAGGAGAACCTCGACGTCAGCAGCGACTACGACCCGACGGGGCCCACGACGCGCATCGAGGACGTCGTGCTGCGACAGCTCGAGCGCATCAACCAGACGCTCGTGGTGCTCATCGAGAACGTCGCACCGGGGGCGACCGACAAGGACGAGACCGCGGCGAGGGCGACGCTCTGACAGCACCGCCTCACAGGCGTAGCGTCGAGTACATGGCCACCTGGGACGACGTCGGGCGGGTCGCGTCGGTCCTCCCCGACACCGAGGAGCACCGGACGCGCGAGTGGGCCGTGCACGGCCGGAACTTCGTCTGGGAGAGGCCGCTGCGCCGTCGGGACCTCGACGAGCTGGGCGACCTGGCACCGGACGCCGCTCCCCTCGCGCTC
>NZ_JBHXBO010000202.1:0-7635 GCF_042726775.1 Oerskovia sp. NPDC060287 | reverse complement strand
GCCGACCCCCTCCAGCTGCTCGGGAGGGGGCGAAGGTCTTTCCGTCCCCGGTCACTCCCGCCCGCGACGCGGTGCGCGCGGGTGCTCGAGGAGCTCGCTGACCGATCGGCGGCAGTCCTCGGGCGGCGAGAACTCCTCGGCCAGCGCCACGACCCAGCCCGAGAGCCGGCGCAGTGCCACGTTGTGGTCGTTCGACGCCGCGCGCAGCACGCTGAATGCCTCGTTCGCGCTGACGTCGCACGTGAGCGCCACGATGCCCTTCGCCTGCTCGATCGTGGCACGATTCTCGACGACCGCACGGACCTGGTCCTGGGCCAGCGCCTCTGCCCGGCGCGCGAGCGGGGCGGTCAGGTCGGTCAGGTAGCCCATCACCTCGACGACCCGACGGGTCGCGCGATCCATGCGCCCCTGACCCACGAGGCACACGGTCCGCTCACGTCCACGAGCGGTCACGATGCGGTGCACGCTCGTGAAGGGAGCGCCGTCCTCGCCTGCGCGCCGAAGAGCCTTGGCGACGTCGGGACGGTCGTCCGGATGGCGGTGGGCCAGGAACAGCTCGGTGGTGGGCGTGACGTCGTCGGGCTCGAAGCCGTGCAGGGCGTACGTCTGGCGTGACCACCACCACCGACCGGACAGCAGGTCGTAGCGGAGCTGGCCGACCGGGGGAGTGGCGACGGCGTCGCCGGAGCGTGGTGCCGTGACCGGCTCCTGCCGGGAGGGGGCGATGGTCATGGTGCGGCGGCTCCTTCGGTGGGATCTCTGCTCGGTGGTCGGCACCGCCTCGTGCCGATCACCTTCGACGATGCCGCGTCCGGCGGTCGCGCACCTCGGCCGGAGGTCGCGATCCTGTTCGGCCCTGTACCGCAGGTGCGGTACAGGGCGCGGGCCTCGACCGTCATCGCGCCCGTGGGAGACTCACGCCATGGATTGACGCGCTCTCGTCGACCGAGTCACGAGGAGTACCGGAAGTGGATCATGAGATGAGCCCGGGAGGTTCGATGTACGACCGCGACGAGCTGGTTGCGCGGATCTCGCTCGATCCGTCGGGCCAACTGCTCGTCCTGCGTGAGCTCGTGGAGTGCGAGCCCGACCAGGTGTGGCTCGAGACGTATCTCGTCCAGATCGTTGAGTCCGGGGACCTTCCGGAAGGCCTGCGCAGGATGGCGATATGGTCGCTCGGCGACGTGGTTCGTTCGAGGCGGAAGCTGCACGACCATTCGGTGACTCGAGTCCTTTGGCGTGCGCTCGGCTCTCCAGAACTTGCCGAGGCGGCAGACATGGCGCTCGGTGATATCGAGCTGAACCATGGCTTACAGAGTCCGTACCGAAAGGCGACGCACCGCCGAACAGACCCTATGAAGATGCCTTCCAGCAAACTGTCCACGCCACCTGCTCGCCGGCCCTGGCTCCGTAGGCCGCCTCGATGGGCTCGGCGAGCTGCTCGGCGACGCTTCACGGTCCAGGTCGGGAGATCTCAGGAGCGTGTACCGGTGCACGGGGCCCCGACGAAGAGAAGAATGCCGGCATGAGCATCTACGCGTATCTGCTCCTCATCTTGACGAACACGTTGCCGGAGCGGAGCCGCCCGCAGTTGTCTGCGCTTGCAACGTTCTGGGCTGACCCGTGGCACGTAGAGAGCAGGTGCCGCCTGGCCGATGCGCTGAGCAGTCTCGTCCGCGCTCAGCGGCTGATGCTGGTGGCTCGCTCAGCACCTGCCATCGAGTGGGAGTCCGAACTGTTGCGCATGATGGAGATGTTCGATGGTGACGCGTCGCGTGAGCTCTATCCGGGAACTTACTCTGTCGAATCGCTCCAAGTTGCAGCGAGCGACGATTCTGGAGCGTCCCTAGCGCGAGAGTTTGGCAGCAGTACCCCAGGCGAACTTGTGCAGGCCCTCGTCACTGAGGCGCTGGGCGACGTTCACGAGCTGGACGTCGCGATCGAGCGCTTCGTCAGTTCATCATTGGGTTCCTTTGGGCCTGATTCGAAGCGCGAAGCCGCAGAGCTTCTCGCGAAGCGCACGCAAGGCGAGCGATACACGATCTCTGAAGCCATGACATCAGTGATGCTCTCCGCCGATATGTCTCGGGAGCAAGCGCTCGTGAATTCTGGCGTATCGGCAGCTTTCGAACGGTCGATGCGGGGTAGTGAGCTGGGCCGACGCAAGTTCGCGCAGTGCTTTCTGAACGGATTGGACCCGCTGGAAATCTCAGTGGAGCCATAGGATATCGGTGGCGGCGACAAATTCTTGACTCATGGCGACGGGCGGTGCGTACGGCCCGCATGTCGACCAGCGGCACGACCCGAGGTGCAGGCACACGTAGCGGTGGTCGATCTCGGACGGCGACGGCGACGGCGACGTCCGACGCGGAGATGGTGGATCGTGCAGGCGTCGAGGGCCCCTTGTCCAGGGCGCGCTCGTCGACGTCGAGCATGCGGACGGTCTCGCGCTGATGGCGGCGGGGCTCGGTGGTGGACTCAGGTGCCCGGCTCTGTGTGCTCACACTCATCGCCACTGCGGCGATGTGTCGTACAGCACCTGGCCGTTGCGGGGTGCATCTGGATGCCTACTTGAAACGGTCGTCACACACCTGACCCCTCTGGAGGGGCGAGATGGAGTGTTTCCGCAGGTCAGGGGCCTGACGTAGAGGTGCCCCGGGTGGGATTCGAACCCACACTGGATCGGGTTTGAGCCGAACGCCTCTGCCGGTTGGGCTACCGGGGCATCGACCGTCAGGGGACCTCGAAGAGCCCGCTGCGGTGCGTGGACCATCGAACCACAGAACCGGGACGAAACGAGAATCACACCCGTCCAGCGGGGCGCGGGGGGTGTTCTCCCACTACGATGAGGGACGTGAGTGACGACAACGCGCAGCCCGATGCCACGGCACCGCTCGACCTGCCCCCCCTGATCCAGCCCGAACCGAGCGCCGTGGCCGAGGCCGCGCCCGCGCCGTCGGGCGCCCGTCCTGCTCGTCGAGCGGTCGTCGCCGAGGACGAGGCCCTGATCCGCATGGACGTCGTCGAGACGCTCCGCGAGGCAGGCTTCGACGTCGTCGGGGAGGCGGGTGACGGTGAGACCGCGGTCAAGCTGGCGCTCGAGCTCAAGCCGGACGTCGTCGTCATGGACGTCAAGATGCCCGAGCTGGACGGCATCTCGGCCGCCGAGCGGATCGGCAAGGCGCACGTCGCGCCCGTCGTCCTGCTGACCGCGTTCTCCCAGACGGAGCTCGTCGAGCGCGCTCGCGACGCCGGTGCCATGGCGTACGTCGTGAAGCCGTTCAGCCCCGCGGACCTGCTGCCGGCGGTCGAGATCGCGATCTCCCGCTACTCGCAGATCAGCGCTCTCGAGTCCGAGGTCGCGGACCTGGCCGAGCGCTTCGAGACCCGCAAGCGCGTCGACCGTGCCAAGGGCCTGCTCATGACCAAGATGGGCCTGTCGGAGCCCGAGTCGTTCCGTTGGATTCAGAAGACCTCGATGGACCGTCACCTCACCATGCGCGAGGTCGCCGACGCCGTGATCGAGCAGGTCGGCGGCGCCTGATCCGGCGTGCTCATCGCCCGGTACCGGCCTGTGAACTGCCCCTTTGTTCGGGACGCTCAACAAGGCTATCGTCATGGACAGGTGTCCAGTTCGACGGACCGGACACTCACGAAGCATCAGTCGATCGATGACCGGGGGCGCTCGTCGGTGGCAGGTAGCTCGTCTGCCACCGGGGTGCTCCGAGGTCGGAGGATCCTATGAGGAGGTTCCACGTGCGTGCAGCAGTTGTGGTCAGGCCTGCGGTCGGCGACGACCTTCCTGGCGTCGCCGTGCTGTGTGCCGAGGCGCGCCGTGAGTCCGCCGCGGGCCCCCAGGTCTGCCTCTCGGACGAGTCCAAGCTCGTCCGCCAGCTGAGCGTCCTCCTCACGGTCCCCGGTGGATCGATCCTCGTGGCCTTCCAGGACGACGTACCCGTCGGCTTCCTCCTGGCCCGCGCCCTCGAGCCGCACATCTTCAACGACGAGCCGAGCCTCTACATCGAGGCCCTCTACGTCTCGCAGGACGCGCGTCGTCGCGGGGTCGGGCACGCGCTGCTCACCGCGACCGCCGAGCTCGCGGCCCAGACCGGTGCGGTCGACGTCTTCTCCGTGCCCATCCCGGGCTCGCGCGGTGTCCAGCGCTTCCTCGCTCGGCTCGGGTTCGCGCCGGCCGCCGGCCACCGAGTGGTCTCCACGTCGGTGCTCCAGCGTCGCCTCGCGGCGGACTCGGGCACCTCGCGTCGCGGTACCCGCGGCCTCGAGGACCTCATCGCCCGCCGTCGCAAGGCCCGGACCGAGGGACAGACCGGCCCGGTCGACCTGCGCGCCTTCCAGGAGGACCTCCGTGAGTCGACGGTGCCGCTCGTGAGCGAGCCCGCGGCCCGCTGACGCAGACTTCCCGACGAGAGGCCCGGCACGAAGGACGACCTTCGCGCCGGGCCCTTCTCGTCGCCCGGGGTCAGCGGCCGTCGAGCACCATGCACGTGAGGCGTGCGGTGCAGACGCGCCGTGCCTCGTCGTCGACCACGACGATCTCGTAGCTCGCGGTCGTCCGGCCCCGGTGCAGCGCCGTCGCGACGCCGTGCACCGATCCCGAGCGCACCCCGCGGTGGTGCGTGGCGTTGATCTCGATGCCCACGGCCGCGCGCCCCTCGCCCGCGTGGATCTGCGCCGCGATCGACCCGAGGGTCTCGGCGAGGACGACCGAGGCCCCGCCGTGCAGAAGTCCTGCGGGTTGGGTGTTGCCGGCGACGGGCATGCTGCCCGTGACCCGGTCGGGGGCGACCTCGACGAGCGTGATGCCCATGCGCTCGATGAGGGTGCCCACGGTGCTGGCCCGCAGCGCCGCGAGTGCCGCGTCGTCGGGGGAGGTGGTCGGGCTCTCGGCTCCGTGCGTGTCAGTCATAGCGGATAGGTTTGCACTCGTGACCACCACTTCGCGACCTCGCCTCCTGCTGATCGACGGACACTCGATGGCCTACCGGGCGTACTTCGCCCTGCCGGTCGAGAAGTTCTCGACGACCACCGGCCAGTCGACGAACGCCGTCTACGGGTTCGTCTCGATGCTGACGAACCTGCTGCGCGACGAGAAGCCGACGCACGTCGCGGTCGCGTTCGACGCGGGCCGTGCGTCGTTCCGCACCGAGGTCCTGCCGACCTACAAGGGCACGCGCGACGCGAGCCCCGAGCCGTTCAAGGGCCAGGTCCCGCTCATCAAGGACATCCTCGCGACGCTCAACATCCCGGTCCTGCAGAAGGAGAACTACGAGGCGGACGACATCTTCGCGACCCTCGCCACCCAGGCTGCCGCTGCCGGCATGGAGGTCCTGGTCTGCTCGGGGGACCGCGACTCGTTCGAGCTCGTCGGCGAGGACGTGACGGTGCTCTACCCAAAGGTCGGCGTCTCGACCCTGGCGCGCATGACCCCGGACGCTGTCCTCGAGAAGTACGGCGTGCCGCCCGAGCGCTACCCGGACCTCGCGGCCCTGGTGGGGGAAACGAGCGACAACCTGCCGGGTATCCCGGGCGTGGGCCCCAAGACGGCCGCCAAGTGGATCAACGCCTACGACGGTCTCGACGGCGTGCTCGAGTCGGCGGACAAGATCACGGGCAAGGCGGGCGAGAACCTGCGGGCCAACCTCGACCAGGTGCGGCTCAACCGTCAGCTCAACGCCCTGCTGACGGACATGGAGCTCCCGCTGGGTCCCGACGACCTGCTGGTCCAGCCGTGGGACCGCGAGGCCATGCACCGCGTGTTCGACGCACTGGAGTTCACTGCGCTGCGCGAGCGCCTGTTCGCGCTCGCCCCCGAGGGTGAGGAGGACGTCGAGGAGGGCTTCGACGTCTCGCTCGCCACGCTCGGGCAGGGCGAGCTCGGCGGCTGGCTCACGGCCCGCAAGGAGCGCCCCGTGGGCCTCGTGGTCGCGGGCAAGGCCGCTCCGGTGGGCGGGGACGCGTGGTCGCTGGCCGTCGCGGACGACGGCGCCGCGGCGGTCGCGGTGGACCTCGCCGACGTCGCGGTCGTCGACGAGCAGGCGCTCTCGGCGTGGCTCGCGGACGCCGACGCGCCCAAGGTCGTGCACGGGGCCAAGGCCACCTGGCACGAGCTCGCGGCACGTGGGTTCGACCTGCAGGGCGTGGTCTTCGACACCGAGCTCGCGGCCTACCTGTGCCACCCGGACCAACGCGGCTACGACCTGGGTGACCTCGCGATCCGTCACCTCAAGCGCGAGCTGCGTGTCGAGGCGGTCGACGACGAGCCCCAGGGAGCGCTCGACCTCTCGCTCGACGGCTCGGGCGAGGACAAGCGGGACGCCGTGCGTGCAGCAGGGGTCCTGGACCTCTCGGAGGTCCTGGTGGGCGAGCTGCGGGACCGCGGCGCGGACCACCTGCTCAAGGACCTCGAGCTGCCGCTCGTCGACGTGCTCGCCCGCATGGAGTCGCGCGGCATCGCCGCGGACGTCGAGTACCTCACCGAGCTCGAGAAGCACTTCAGCGAGCTCGTCGCGACGGCCGCGACCGAGGCGTACGACGTGATCGGGCGCGAGGTGAACCTGGGCTCGCCCAAGCAGCTCCAGGAGGTCCTGTTCGACCAGCTGGGCATGCCCAAGACCAAGAAGATCAAGACGGGGTACACCACGGACGCCGCGGCGCTCGCGGACCTGTTCGCCAAGACGGGCCACCCGTTCCTCGAGCACCTGCTCGCGCACCGCGACGCCACGCGCCTGCGACAGACGGTCGAGGGGCTGCTCAAGTCGGTCGCTCCGGACGGGCGCATCCACACGACGTTCCAGCAGACCATCGCGGCGACCGGACGGCTGAGCTCGACCGACCCGAACCTGCAGAACATCCCCATCCGTACCGAGGCCGGGCGCCGGATCCGCCGGGCGTTCGTGGTCGGCGAGGGCTACGAGACCCTGCTGACCGCCGACTACAGCCAGATCGAGATGCGCATCATGGCGCACCTGTCCGGCGACGAGGGTCTCATCGAGGCGTTCCGGTCGGGCGAGGACCTGCACAGCTACGTGGGCTCGCGGGTGTTCGACGTCCCGACGGACCAGGTCACCCCCGCCATGCGCTCCAAGATCAAGGCGATGTCCTACGGCCTGGCATACGGGCTGTCCTCGTTCGGCCTCTCGCAGCAGCTGAACATCTCGGTGGGCGAGGCGGCGGGACTCATGGAGGACTACTTCAAGCGCTTCGGCGGCGTGCGCGACTACCTCACGGGCGTCGTCGACGAGGCCCGGGTCACGGGCTACACCGCGACCATCCTGGGGCGTCGCCGCTACCTGCCGGACCTCACGAGCGACAACCGCCAGCGCCGCGACATGGCCGAGCGGATGGCGCTCAACGCCCCCATCCAGGGCAGTGCAGCCGACATCATCAAGGTCGCGATGCTCGGTGTGCAGCGCGCGATCGACGAGCAGGACCTGCGCTCGCGCCTGCTGCTCCAGGTCCACGACGAGCTCGTGGTCGAGGTCGCACCGGGCGAGCGAGACGCCGTCGAGGAGCTCCTGCGCCGAGAGATGGGCGCGGCAGCGGACCTCTCGGTCCCGCTCGACGTCTCGGTGGGCGCCGGCCGCACCTGGCACGACGCGGGCCACTGAGGATCGG
>NZ_JBHXBO010000201.1:0-7644 GCF_042726775.1 Oerskovia sp. NPDC060287 | reverse complement strand
GTCGTCGAGCATGCGGTTTCCGCCCGTCGACCATGCGGTTGTCGTCCCAGATCGCACGGATCGCGACGCCCACCGCATGCTCGGCGCCGGGGCCGGGCCTGCGCGACCAGCCCCGGCGCCGAGCACGAGGTTCTGCCACCTCGACCACGAGGTTGCGGTCGTTGTCAGCGAGATAGCGACCGCAACCTCGTGCTCGGCACCGAGAGGAGGGCCCCGCCCGCTGACCCGCACGACCGACCCGCGGCCACACCCCGGTCGGCCACCGCCCGGCCGCATCCACCCCGGCGGTCGGCCTCACCCCGTCGGCCCACCCCGGGCCAGGGCCCCCACCCCGGCCCAGGGCCGCCCTCGCCCCGGCCCCACCCCGGCCGCCCCCGATCGGGCCGCCCGAAAGATAACGACTCGGTCGCAAGTTGACCTGACGGGCTGTCAGGGCGCAGGATCATCTGTCATAGTTGCTATAGCAAATAGCAAAAGAAGCCGTACTCGCCCGGCCCCTCACCGCACCACCCGTTCGCTCCGCACCACCCGTTCGCCCCGCAGCCCCCGCAACGAAGCAAGGACCGCTCGTGACCCGCAATGATGCACCCGTGACCGTCGCCCTCGTGGGCGCCGGCAACCGTGGTCAGACCTACGCACGCTGGATCGCCGCGCACCCCGACCGTGCCCGCCTGGTCGCGGTCGCCGACCCGCGCCCCTTCCAGCGCTCGCTCGTGGCGTCCGGCTCGGCGGCGGCGGACCCCGACGCCGCCCCCGTCGCGGAGTTCGCCGACTGGGAGTCGCTGGTCGCAGCGGGCGACGGGACGACGGGCGCCCCCGCCCGGCTCGCCGACATGGTCATCGTCGCGACCCAGGACCGTGAGCACCGCGACCCGGTCGTCGCCCTCGCCGCCCAGGGCTACGCGATCCTGGTCGAGAAGCCGCTCGCCCCGAGCCCCGAGGAGTGCCGCGACGTGGTCGACGCGGTCGAGGCCTCGGGCGTCCTGTTCGGCGTGTGCCACGTGATGCGCTACATGCCGTACACGGACCTCATGAAGTCGGTCGTCGACTCGGGCGTCCTGGGCGAGGTCGTCAACGTGCAGCACCTCGAACCGGTCGGCTGGTGGCACGACGCGCACTCGTACGTGCGCGGCCCGTGGCGCTCGGAGAAGACGTCGAGCCCCATGCTGCTCGCGAAGTCGAGCCACGACCTGGACTGGATCCGCTACGTCACGGGCAAGCGGATCACGACGGTCGCGAGCTTCGGCTCGCTCAAGCACTTCCGGCCCGAGGAGCGTCCCGCGGGCGCAGCGGACCGCTGCCTGGACTGCCCGCTCGAGCCGACCTGCCCGTACTCCGCGCCGCGCCTGTACCTGGGCACGCTGCGCGAGAAGGGCGCCATCTGGCCCGTCACGGTCGTCACCGACGGCACCGACGAGGCCTCGGTGATCGAGGCGCTGCGCACGGGCGACTACGGGCGGTGCGTCTACGCGTCGGACAACGACGTCGTGGACCACCAGGTCGTCGCGATGGAGCTCGAGGGCGGTGGAGCGGCGACGTTCACCATGACGGCCTTCTCGGAGCAGGACCACCGCAAGACGCAGATCTTCGGGACCCACGGATGCCTCGACGGCGACGGCGAGAAGATCCGGGTCACCGACTTCCGGGACGGCTCGGTCACGGTCCACGACTCGGGTCACCACGGTGCGACCAACGCCGCCGACGACCACGGCGGCGGCGACTCGGGGGTCATGGACGCGTTCGTGCGTGCGGTCGCGACGGGCGACGCGTCGCACGTCCGCTCGGGCGCCGTCGAGTCCCTCCAGAGCCACCTCGCCGTGTTCGCGGCCGAGGAGTCGCGGCACTCACGCACCGTCGTGGAGGTCCCGGCCCGCTAGCAGCACGTCCCGTCCGGACGGGTACCCCCCGCCCGGGCACCGAAGCAGCACCTCGCAGGGAGCAGCGAAGCACCCGAGAGCACCACCGCACGACCCCCGAAACATCCAGCAAGCATCCAGCACGGTAGTCATCGTTCGACGTCAAAGGAGCACGAAAATGACCATGCCGAAGAAGCACGTGGTGACCGCGATCGCCGCGATCGCCAGCCTCGGCGCCCTCACCGCGTGCAGCGGTGGCGGCACGACCGGCAGCTCGACCCCCGTCCCCTCGGACGGCGCGGCCTCGGGCTCGGTGACCATGTGGACCTACCCCGTCATCGCCGACGAGGCGGCCCACAAGAAGTTCTGGGACGAGCAGATCGCCGAGTTCACGGCCGAGAACCCCGACGTCGACGTCAAGGTCGAGATCTACCCGTGGGCCGGCCGCGACGAGACGCTCGCGACGGGCATCGCGGGCGGCAAGGGCCCCGACGTCGTCTACCTCATCCCGGACCAGCTCCCCAAGTACGCGAAGTCCCTCGCGGCGGTCGACAACTACATCACCGACAACACGGGCGACCTGCGCGAGAACGCGGCCACGTCGGTGAGCATCGACGGGGCCATGATGGGCGCGCCGCTGATCATGAACTCGAAGCCGCTCGTGTGCAACGCCGCGGCGTTCGACGCGATCGGCGAGTCGGGCAACTACCCGGCCACGTGGGACGACCTCATGGCGCTGGCCCCGAAGTTCAAGGACGCCGGCTACGACGTCACGAACTACTGGGGTGCGGTCGACGCGACGCTCAACGAGTCGTTCTACCCGCTGCTGTGGCAGGCGGGCGGGTCGGTGTTCTCCGAGGACGGCACCGAGGTCGCGTTCGACTCCCCCGAGGGCATCGAGGCGCTCCAGTTCGTCACCGACCTGGCCGAGGGCGGCTTCGTCGAGAAGGACCTGCTGACGACGATCCCGGCGTTCGAGCAGACCCGTACCGCGCAGGGCAAGATCGCCTGCACGTGGCAGCAGGGCCCCGGCGACGTCGCGAGCTTCTGGGGCGAGGAGAACACGGTCGTGCTCCCCTCCCTCAAGGAGGCCGAGTCGATCGGCTACGGCACGGTCGGATCGCTGGCCCTCATGAAGAAGGCCGAGAACCTGGATGCTGCGGGCAAGTGGCTCGCGTTCGCCACGCGCCCCGAGGCGTCGGCCGAGTACGCGAAGGCCGCGGGCTGGTTCACGCCGTACACCTCGCAGACCGGCCTGTACGGCGACGACGCGACC
Source organism: Oerskovia sp. NPDC060287 (assembly GCF_042726775.1). Classification (NCBI taxonomy): domain Bacteria; kingdom Bacillati; phylum Actinomycetota; class Actinomycetes; order Micrococcales; family Cellulomonadaceae; genus Oerskovia; species Oerskovia sp. NPDC060287. The sequence continues at coordinate 4,512 of NZ_JBHXBO010000201.1, read as the reverse complement.
ATGGCGGCCCTCGAGGCCACGCTCGACGCCACCACCTCCGGCGACCTCAACGAGAAGTCCCGTGAGGTCATGGGCATCCTCGCCCCGGAGATCCAGGCCGCGCTCATCGGTCAGAAGACCCCTGAGCAGGCCATGAAGGACGCGGCCGCGGCCGCGAACCCGCTCCTCGGCTGATCTCGCACCACACCCACCGGGCCGGGAGGCCGCCGCTGACGCGGCCCCCGGCCCGGTGAGGCGAAGGAGAAGAACCTCATGACAGCAACCACCCCGTCCGGAGACGTCCTCGGGACAGGCGTCCAGGGCTCGCTGCCCGACGGCGCCACGCCCGTCGCGCGGAGCGCGTCCGGTGGGCCCTCGGGCCCGTCGGGCAGCAAGGCCCCCTCGACGTTCCGCCGCACCATGGCCCGCCGCGAGGCCCGTATCGGCCTGCTCTTCGCGCTCCCGGCCTTCCTGCTCTTCCTGGCCTTCCGGTTCGGACCGGCGATCGCCGGCGTGGGGCTGAGCTTCTTCGACTACACCATCGGGGACACGGCCACGTGGACCGGCCTCGACAACTTCGAACGCATGGTCAACGACCCGATCTTCTGGTCCGCGATGCGCGTGACCCTGATCCTCAGCGTCCTGATCGTGCCGCTGTCGCTCGCGATCTCGACGTTCATGGCGCTCCTGGTCCGCCGCTCGTTCCGCGGGTCGGGCTTCTACCGCTCGGTGTTCTTCCTGCCCGTGGTCACGAGCCTCGTGCTCGCCGCGACCGTGTTCACCTGGGTCTTCTCGACCGGGGGCCCGTGGTCGCAGCTCATGGGCCTGATCGGCCTGTCGACCGACTCGTGGCTCGGCAGCACGACCCTGGTCCTGCCCGCGCTGGCCCTGGTCTCGATCTGGTCGCGCTTCGGGTACGGGATGCTCATCCTCCTGGCCCGCATGCAGGACCTGCCGCGCGAGCTCGAGGAGGCCGCGGCGCTCGACGGCGCGAACGCCTGGCACCGGTTCTGGCACATCATCATGCCGCAGCTCAAGCCCACGCTCTTCTTCCTGGCGGTCATCGAGACCACGGCGTCTTTCCAGATCTTCGACCTGGTCTACACCATGACGGGCGGCGGGCCCGCCCGCGCCAGCTACAGCCTCGTCTACCAGATCTACGACCAGGGCTTCAAGTACTTCGACCTCGGCTACGCCAGCACGCTCGGCGTCGCCCTGTTCATCATCACCATCGTCGTTGCGTTGGTGCAGCGTCGCCTCATCGGGAGGGACAAGTGACCACGCTCGCCACCCCCGGCACCCCGGGGCACCCCGGGACCGCTGCCGGTACCACCAGCCCGACCGACCTCACGCCCAAGGTGCGCCGCAAGCGCAGCAAGAACTCGGGCATGGACCTGACGCTGCGCGGCAAGATCGTGCGGTACGTCGTGCTGAGCCTCGCCGCGGTCGTCACGATCTTCCCGTTCTACGCGATGGTCGTGCTCTCGCTCAAGCCTGCGGCGGCGATCCAGTTCCCGCAGAGCCTCATCCCCACGAACCTGGGCTTCGCGGCATACGAGCGCGTGCTCGGTGCCGGGAACATCTGGACCTGGTTCGGGAACACGCTCATCTACTCGGTCGTCTCGGTGGTCCTGGTCCTCGCGTTCTCCGCGATGGCGGGCTACGCGTTCGCCAAGAAGAAGTTCCCGGGCCGTGAGGCCATGTTCTGGTCGTTCCTCGCGATGGTCATGGTCCCGTACCACGTGACCCTGATCCCGACCTTCATCCTCATGGCGCAGGTCGGCGGCCTGGACACCTACTGGGGCCTGATCCTGCCGACGCTCGCGAACGCGCAGGCCGTGTTCCTCATGCGGCAGTTCATCATGGACATGCCCGACGAGCTCTTCGAGGCCGCCAAGCTCGACGGTGCGTCCGAGTGGCGCATCTTCACGCGCATCGTGCTGCCCCTGTGCAAGCCGATCCTCGCGACGCTCGGCACGTTCGTCTTCCTGTGGCACTGGAACGACTTCCTGTGGCCGCTCATCATGGGCCAGGGCACCGACCACTGGACCCTCACCGTGGGTATCGCGTCGCTGCAGCAGCAGGACGTGCCGCTCAACATGATCCTCGCCGGCGCGACCATCTCCTTCGTGCCGATCTTCGCCGCCTACCTCGTGGCCCAGCGCTACTTCCAGGAGGGCGTCACCATGTCCGGAATCAAGGGATAGCACTCGTGTCTTCGACCTCACCCAGCCCTCTGCCCGCTGCCGCCGTCGCTCCTGCCGGCGACTCCGCCGTCGGGCGCCCCGCCGGCCCCTCCTCGCTCGCCGAGCTCGAGGACCTGCTCACCACGCCCTCGCCCGCGCTCGTCGCGGACATGGCCGCACGCTCGGGCGACCTGGTCGTCCTGGGCGCGGGCGGCAAGATGGGCCCGAGCCTCACGGTCCTCGCCCGCCGCGCGCTCGACGCCGCGGGCCGCACGGGCGACGCCGTCCACGCGGTCTCGCGCTGGTCGGACCCGGCCCAGGCCGACCACCTGCGCGACGCGGGCGTGAACGTCGTGACGGCCGACCTCATGACGGGCGACCCCGCGGTCCTGGGCGGCCTGCCCGACGGCGCGGACGTCGTCTACATGGTCGGCGCCAAGTTCGGCACGTCGTCGGCCCCCTCGCTCGCGTGGGCCGCGAACGCCGCGCTCGTGAGCGACGTCGCGCGCCGCTACGCGGACTCGACCATCGCCGCGTTCTCGACCGGGAACGTGTACCCGCTCGTCCCGGTCTCCTCGGGCGGCTGCTCCGAGGACGACCCGACCGGGCCCGTCGGCGAGTACGCCATGAGCTGCCTGGGGCGCGAGCGCCTGTTCCAGCACGCGGCCCTCACGCGCGGCACCAAGGTCGCGAACATCCGCCTCAACTACGCGGTCGACCTGCGCTACGGCGTGCTGTGCGACGTCGCCGCGCCGATCCTCGCGGGCGAGCCCGTCGACCTGACCACGAGCCACGTCAACGTCGTGTGGCAGGGGTACGCGAACGAGGTCGCGCTGCGCGCGCTCGGCCACGCGTCCTCCCCCGCCTTCACGGTCAACCTCACGGGCCCCGAGACCGCGTCGGTGCGCCGCCTCGCAGGGCTGCTCGGCGCGGGGCTGGGCCGCGAGGTCTCGTTCCGGGGCGAGGAGGCCGGGACGGCCCTGCTCAACGACGCGAGCCTGTGCCACGAGCTGTTCGGGTACCCCGACGTCTCGCTGCGCACGCTCGTCGACTGGCAGGCGCAGTGGCTCGCCGCGGGCCTGCCCACGAGCGGCAAGGCCACCAAGTTCACCGTCCGCGACGGGAAGTTCTGATGGCCCCGGTCCTCGACACCATGGAGCCCGCGTCGCTCGCGCTCCTGCGCGCGGGCACGGTCATCCCGGCCCAGCCGCTCGCGCTGACCGCCGACCGCCGGTTCGACGAGCGCCGCCAGCGCGCCCTCACGCGGTACTACCACGCGGCCGGGGCCGGCGGTGTGGCCGTGGGCGTGCACACGACGCAGTTCGAGATCCGCGACGTCGGTCTCTACCGTCCGGTGCTCGAGATGGCCGCGGAGGTGTCGCGCGAGACGCTGGCCGGGAACGCGCCCGCAGGTTCCGCGACCACGGGGCCGCGCCCGCTCGTCCAGGTCGCCGGAGCCTCGGGACCCACGGCCCAGGCCGTGGCCGAGGCCCAGGTCGCGGCCGAGCTCGGCTACGACGCGGTGCTCCTCGCGCCGCGCGTCGCCGGGTTGAGCGGCACGCGCGAGGAGGTCGAGCGCTACCTGCTCGACCGCGCGCGGGCCGTGGGCGAGGTCCTGCCCGTGATCGGTTTCTACCTCCAGGAGGCGATCGGCGGGCCCCGTCTCTCTGTCGACTTCTGGCGCGGGTTCGCCGCGATCGAGGCCGTCGTGGCCGTCAAGGCTGCGCCGTTCAACCGGTACCGGACCATCGACGTCCTGCGCGGCGTGGCCGAGTCCGGCCGTGCGGACCAGATCTCGCTCTACACGGGCAACGACGACGCGATCATCGCCGACCTGGTCTCCGAGGTCGACGTCCCGGTCACGGGGAGCGCGAGCCCGTACACCGCGCGCTTCGTGGGCGGCCTGCTCGGCCAGTGGGCCGTGTGGACGCGCGGCGCGGTCGAGACCCTGCGCCTCGCCCAGGCCGCGCGCGGCGTCACGGCCGACGGCACGCTCACGGTGCCCGACGACGCGGCCCTGCGCCTCCTGGTCGCCCGTCAGACCGGGCTCACCGACGCCAACGCCGCGGTGTTCGACTCCGCGAACGACTTCGCGGGGGTCATCGCCGGGGTGCACGAGGTCCTGCGCCGCCAGGGGCTGCTCGAGGGCATCTGGTGCCTCGACCCCGCCGAGACGCTGTCGCCCGGGCAGGCCGACGAGCTCACGCGCGTCACGGCCGCGTACCCGTGGCTCGGCGCGTCGGACGACGCGTTCGTCGCGGAGCACCTCGACGCGTGGCTGGCATGATTCCCCGATGAGCCGCACCCCGAGCGTCGTCAGCGTCTCCCCCCCGCTGCGGGCCGAGTT
>NZ_JBHXBO010000200.1:0-7649 GCF_042726775.1 Oerskovia sp. NPDC060287 | reverse complement strand
GCCCCCGAGGGGGCGACGCCTGCCGCTCGTGCATCAGCTGCAGGAAGCAGCCGCGTGGTCGACCGTGTACGTCGACGTCCGGTCCCCGATCGTCGTGGTGACCGTGACGGAACCCGCCTCGATCGCCCCGAGACGCGAGCTGAACGTCTGCGACGCGGACTTGCCCGGAGCGACACCCGTGAAGGTCTTCGTCCCGAACGGCGTGCTCACCTTGATCGTCGCGGGCGCGTCGTCGGTGTTGACGACCCGCACGTTGACGAGCACCTTGCCCGCGGTGCACTGGGTCTTGGCCACGACCTCTGCCGAGACACCACCCTCGACCGCGGGCACCGAGAGGGTGAGCGGCTCGCTCACGTTCCCGGCGACGTCGACCGCGCGGTACGAGACCTCGACGGCCCCGTCCCCGACCACGACCGGCTCGCCGTACGTGAGCCACTCGCCCTCGGCCGTATCGGCGAGACGGTACTCGACCCGCGCGACGCCGGAACCTGCGTCGGAGCCCGCGAGGGTCACCGTGCGCTCGGCGAGCTCGGCCGTGGCCGTCGGCACCGTGGCGTCGATCTTGACCACGTGAGCGACCTCCTCGGAGACGTTGCCCGCCTCGTCGGACGCCCGGAAGGCGAGCGTGTGCTCCCCGTCCGTCGTGAGCGCCACGCCGGCCGTGTACGGGGCCCAGGCGCCGTCGGCGACCTTGACCTCGATCGACGGCGCCTGCGAGACGTCGTCGGTGGCCGTCGCGGAGACCGTCACGGCCCCGGTGTTCCAGCCGGACGCGCCGGCCGCCGGGTCCTGGGCGACGGTCACGACCGGCGCCTGCGTGTCCTCGTCACCCGTGGTGACGTGGAACCAGTCGAACGCCACCTTGACCGGGACCTCCTGCTCGGGGCCGATGGCCACGAGACCGAAGGACGTCAGTGCCGCGTCGTTCGTGACGGGCGCCCCGAGGGACGTCCAGTTCACGCCGCCGTCGCTGACCCAGCCCTGGTAGGTGTTGCCCACCTTCTCCATGCGCAGGTACCAGTAGCCCGACTCGGTCGTGTCGGCGATCTCGAGCTGGCGGTTGCCGCCGCTCGAGGCCGCGTTCTTCTCCGACGCGAGCTCGGCACCCAGGTTCAGCGGGGTGCCCGGCTGGTTCTTGGCGACCACGTCGAGCTTGACGTAGTTGTCGTCGTCGCCGTACGCCATCAGACCCGCGTACTGCCAACGGTGCAGCAGCGGAGCCTTGAAGCGGGTCTCCGCGACCCAGTCGCCCTCGGGGGCAGCCTGGAGCACGAAGTTGCGCGGGCTGACCGGGTTGTTGTTGTTGATGTCACCCGGCTGCGTGGTGATGCGCAGCTCGCCACCGGCGACCTCGACCTTCGAGGCGTCGTAGCGGACCACGTTGTTCCAGCGGCAGCCGTCGAGCGAGGTGCCGTCGAACTCGTCGGACGGCTCACGCGTGCCGTCGTCCGTCGAGTCCGGCGTGACCTTGAACCAGTCGACCAGCGCGACCGAGTCGGCCGTGCCCGTGTCGCCCGCGGCGATGACGCCGAAGGTCGCGTTCGCCTTGACCGGGGCAGAGCCCGCGATCGCGGTCCACGTCTGGCCGTCCGCCGAGTACGCGGCCGTGATGGCCGTACCCGTCGAGGTCAGCTTGAGGTACACCGACGACGGGAAGTTCGCGGCGACGTTCGTCTGGCCGTGCCACGTGCGCGCACCGCCGGTCTCGGTCTGGAACTCCAGGAAGCGGTTGCCGTTCTGGTTCTTCGTGAACGCGAACTTGGTGTACTCGTTGTCGTTCACGTGCACGAGGAGACCCGCGTGCTGCCAGTGCCGTGCGAGCGGGACCTCGACCTTGGTCTGGATCTCCCACGCCCCGGCAGGTGCCGGCTGACCCAGGTAGCTGATCGGGCCCGGGACCGCCTCGTTGATGTCACCCTGGACGACGGGCAGGACCGCCTTGCCGTCCACGACCGTGATCGACTTCCCGGGCGCGGTGCGCACCACGGTCCAGCGACCGGTGTTGATCGACGGGGCGTCGAACTCGTCGGACTTCTGCGCCGCGCACTGCGGCGGCGTGCCCGTACCCGGCTCGGTCGGGTCGACCGGGTCGTCGTCGAACGTGAAGTCCTGGAACTCGACCGCGCTCGTGCTCGAGCTGTGCGCCGTCACGAACAGGCCGACGTCCTGGACCGACGCCGCACCCGGCAGGGACACCGGGTCGCCGATCTGGGTGAAGTTCTCGCCGTCCTTGCTCCACGACGCCGTGTACAGGTCGCCGTCACGCTCGATCCGCACCCACGCGGGGTAGCTCGTCGAGCTCGCCGCGGACGACGTCACGAGCTGCCCCGCGGCGTTGCCGCGCAGCCACTCGAAGCCACCGTTCGGACGGATGCCGAGGGCCGCGTAGCCCGGCGACTTGCCCGGCTGCGTCACGTCGTTGCGGACGATCAGACCCGCCTTGGCGGACCCGTTGGAGTTGCCCTGGCTGTTGACCTTGACCGTCGCGGACCACTTCTCGTCCGCACCGGCCTCCTTGTAGATGGCCGAGTACTCGTCGGTGCCCTGCCACATGTTGGCACCCGCAGAGGTCACGAGGTACTTGCCCTCGGACAGCTGCTCGAACGTGCCGTTCGCGTTGGTGTAGGTCTTCATGCCGGCGAACAGGTCACCGACCTGCGCCATGACGATGCGGGACTTCGTGGTGAGGCCCTTGTCGTTCGTGGCGACCGCGGTCAGCTTGTAGTAGTTGTCCGCCGTCACGTTCCACGTCGTCGTGTACGGCGCGGACGTGTCCGTGCCGATCGACTGGCCGTTCACGAAGAACTCGACCTGCGTGACGGTGTTCTCGGCGTCCGTCGCGTCGGCCGAGACCGTGATCGCACCCTGCTCGAGCTGGACGCCCGCCTCGGGAGCGGTCACGACGACCTCGGGACGGGTCGTGGCCGAGATGCCCTTGCCGTGCGCCTCGATGAAGTTCAGGCGACGCTCGCCCGCACCGGGGAACACGACGTACAGGGTGAAGCTCTCGCCCGGGTCCGCCACGTCGACGCGCACGTCGGTGAAGGTCCCCAGGCCGGTCTCCGGGACGGAGGCCGTGGCGAGGAGCTCGCCGTCGGGAGCGTCACGACGCAGCTCGACGGTGCCCGCCTGGGCTGCCGAGACGCGCAGCGACAGCGCACTGATCTGGTGGAGGTTGAACGGGTCGTACGAGGACCAGGCCCCGTCCTTGCCCGTGATGACCGAACCGCCGCCCTCGACGTCCCGGCTCGGGAGCTGGGTCGTGCCCTGCGAGGCCGTCTGGAACTCGGCCTCACGCTTCTTGCCGAACACCAGCGTCGTGTCGGAGCCGGTCAGCGCGGGCACGCCGCCCTCGCCGCCGCCGTCGGTGTAGCGGGCGTCGAGCACGTAGAAGACGTTCATGTCCTCGCCGTGGCCACCGCCCAGGCCGGTCTCGACCGAGCCCGTCGTGCCGTGGAGCGGCTCGGACGGGTGCGCGTGCGCGTCGTGGCCGAGGGCCGGCTGGATGATGACGTTCTCGTCGACGATCGAGGCGTCCTCGGCGTCGGTGACCGAGACGTCCCAGTCGATCCGGTCGCCGAAGTCGAAGAACGACCCGGTCGGCGGCAGGTTGAAGTCGACCTCGGGGCGCGTGTTGCCCACCGTGATCGGCGCCGTGGCGGTACCGACCTTGCCCGAGGGGTCCTTGACCGTGAGGCGGGCGTCGAACACGCCGTTCTCGGTGTAGGTGTGGGTCGGCTTGGCCTCGGTCGAGTCCGTCGTGCCGTCACCGTCGAAGTCCCACGCGTACGTGAGCGCCTCGTTCTCGGGGTCCGTGCTCGCCGAGCCGTCGAACGTGACGGTCAGCGGGGCCGTGCCCGAGTCCGGCGTGGCGGCCGGCTTGGCCACCGGGGAGCGCGAACCGGAGATGTAGTCGATGCGGTGCAGGCCCGAGTTCGGGTTGTCACGGCCGAAGCCGCCGCCCCAGTCGAGCACGTAGAGCGCGCCCTCGGGGCCGAACGTCGAGTCGATCGGAGCGAGGAACTGCTCGTTCGACAGGAAGGGGTTGACCTTCTCGACCGCTGCGCCCTTCGGCGTCGCGTCCTTGAGGTCGATCGAGTACATCTTGTTGCGCGCCCACTCGTAGAAGAAGGGCTTGCCGTCGTAGTACTCGGGGAACTTGGTGTCCGACACGAGGTCGGCGTCGTAGCTGTAGAACGGACCACCCATGGGTGCGAGACCGCCACCGGCGTTGATGACGCCGGGGGCCGAGGTGCGCTGGTAGCCGTAGTACATGTCCGCGGGCTGGGCCGGCGGGAGCTGCGTCAGACCCGTGTTGAGGATCGAGTCGTTGACCGGGTTGGCGCAGTCGAAGAAGGCGCCGACCGTGACCGGGTTGGTGCGGTAGTCGACGTCACGGAAGGGCTCGTTCTTGCCCATGCACAGAGGCCAGCCGAAGAAGCCCGGCTCCTGGATGTAGTTCCACTCGGCGATGCCCGCAGGGCCGCGGTTCGCGAGGTTGTCGGAACCGTTGTCGGGCGAGTAGTCGGCCACGCCGAGGTTGCCCGTGGCGGGGTCGATCGTGAACCGGAACGGGTTGCGGAAGCCCATGGCGTAGATCTCGGGCAGCGTCTTCTCGGTGCCCGGGGCGAACAGGTTGCCCTCGGGGATCGTGTACGTGCCGTCGGCCTCGGGGTGGATGCGGAGCACCTTGCCGCGCAGGTCGTTGGTGTTGGCCGACGTCGCGCGGGCGTCGTGCTGCTGCCCCGGGCGCTCGGAGATCGGCGCGTAGCCGCCCGAGGGCTCGGAGTGCGGGTTCACGTCGTCGCCCACGCCGATGTACAGGTCACCGGTGCGGTCGTCGAAGATCAGGCTGCCACCGGTGTGGCCCGGCTCGTCGGGCAGACGCCCGGCCGGGACCTCGATGAGGACCTTCTCCGACGCCGGGTCGATCACGGTGCCACCGGGACCGCCGTCGGTCACGGTGAAGCGCGAGATCCGGTTGAAGAAGTTCGCCGGGTCGGAGTCGTTGGCGCTGGCCGGCGAGTAGTACTGGTACAGGTACCCGTTGGTCGCGAAGTCCTTGTCGAGCGCGATGCCCAGCAGGCCGTCCTCACCACCGGAGTACACGGGGATGGTGATCGCGGTCGAGGTGTTCTGGGTGCGCGGGTCGTAGACGCGGATCTGACCGCGCACGAGCTCGGTGAAGAACACGCGGCCGTCGGGCGCGACGTCCATGCCGAACGGTGCGCTCGTGTTGGTGTCGAGCGCGACCTTCTCGAACTGGCCCCAGTCGGTGCCACCGCAGTCGCCCGCGACCTGACCCGACGCCCACTGGACGCCGCCGACGATGTGCTGGACCAGGTCCGGCTCACCGGTGAAGTGCGCACCGAAGTGGCCCATGCCGGTCATCCAGGCGCGGCCGCCGTCGTAGGGCTTGCACCACGAGATCGGGTGGTCGGCGCCCATCTTGTTGCCGCCGGCGTCGTAGGTCGACTCGTCCATCGTGGCGAGCACGTGGGCGCTGCCGCGGACGTTGGCCGAGTAGTTGTACCACTCGTCCGCGCGGTTCCAGCGCTGGTCGAGGTGGCTGGTCGAGGGGTGGACACGGTCCTCGACGCGGACCGTGCCGGGCAGGCCGGGGCTGTTGCCCGTGGCCGCGTGACCGGGCATGAGCGCCCCGATCATGTCGTCCCACCAGCCGTAGTTCCCGCGCATGTCGGTCGCGTTGTGGATCGCGACGATCCCGCCGCCCGCCTGCTGGTAGCGCTCGAGCGCGGCCTTCTGGTCCGCGTTCCACGGGTCGCCCGACGTCTGGAACATCACGAGCGCGTCGTACTCCGCCAGGCCCGCGTCGGTGAAGACCGAGGAGTCCTCGGTGTGGTCGGACGCGATACCGACGTCGGCGAACGCGGCCTCGAGCACGGGGGTGCCCTGCGTGATCGCCTCGGAGTGCCGGAACTGGGTCGTCTTGGTGAAGATGAGGACCTTGCGGTCGTCACCGGGTTCGTGTGGTCCGTCGTGGGCAGCTGCCATGGTCACGGGCGCGAGGGTGAACGCCAGTGCTCCGATGGTCAGTGCCGCGACGGCTCTTCCCCGCAGGGGAAGTCGCGCAGCCTTCATGTGTCTTGCCTCCAGGGCAGTCGGCACGTGGTTTGCGTGCCCCGCTCGTCGGTGAACGGGGCGCACGTGCTGTGAAGAGATACGTCGTCCCACGGCGTGCCGGCGCCGTCGGTGATTCCTACCGATCGATCAGCCGCGCATCAGTCCTTTCAGGAAGTCCAGGCCATCGACGGCGATGGCGTCCTGGGTGGGGGCGAGCGGACGCCAGATGGAGGCGGCCGTCGCGATGGTCGCGTTGTCGGCGGTGAACGACTCGATGCACAGGGAGCCGTCGTAGCCCACCCGGTCGAGCGCGCCGAGGAACGCGGGCCAGTCGAGGTGGTCGCTGCCGGGGGCCCCGCGGTCGTTGCCGCAGACCTGCACGTGCGCGATCCGGTCCCCGGCGCGCGTCACCGCGGCGGCCAGGTCCGTCTCCTCGATGTTCATGTGGTAGATGTCGAGCATCAGCCCGATCCCGGCCGACGGCAGCGGTGCGACGACCGCGAGGCCCTGGTCGACCGTGTTGACGAGGCTCGTCTCGTAGCGGTTGAGCGGCTCGAGGCCGATCCGCACGCCCGCGGCCATCGCGTGGTCCACGACGGGGGCGAGGTGCTCGACCAGCTCGGCGTAGGCCGCCTCACGCTGGCCGGGGGTCATCCGCCAGGTGCGCCCGACGGACGCGTACGCGGGCCCGCCGATCACGCCCGCACCCACGGTGCGCGCCATGTCGACGACCTGGCGCAGGTAGTCCTGGGTCCGGCGGACCGTGCCGGCGTCGGCCGCGACGAGCTCGCGGCCGGGGCCCATGACGAGGGACACCGAGGCCCCGAGGCCGTGGTCCGCGAGCACTCGCGCGGCCTGCTGCGGGTTCCAGTCGGTCACGTCCTCGACGGGCAGCTCGAGGACGTCGAATCCCCACCCGGCGACGCGCGGAGCGATCTCGCGGAGGGAGGCGTCGGTCAGGGGCGAGGTCCACACCCAGGTGTTGACCCCGAGGGGGCGCGTACGAGCCACGGTGCTCTCTTTCGTCGGCGGGTGCGTCACCCGGGTGCCCGACGCCGGAGCTCGCCCTCGCGCGGAGGGCGGGCTGCGTCGTCGGGCACCGTGGGTGGAACGTGCGGTCGTGCTCCGGTGGGCCGTGCCCGGCCCCTCGACCTGGTCGAGGGGCCGGACCGTAGGCCTACCGGTCGTGCGGTCGGACCGGTGCCGAGATCAGCGGTCGGTCCAGGCGGTCGGGAACCCGGGCAGGTCCTCGCCACCGAACTTGGCGTAGTGCAGCGACGGCATGTCCTTGTTGGCGTCGAGGTAGAACTCCAGGTCCTCGCCCGTGATGGGCGACTGCGGGAGGACCCACTCGGCCGGGACCTGCTCGCCGTTCCAGATCTTCTGGGCCGCGAGGATCGGGGTGCGCCACTGGAAGTTGGAGTACACGGCGCCCAGGGCGGTCATGTCCGTCTCCTGCCACTTGCGCATGAAGCTCAGCTCGTCCTCGCCCATGAACACGGGGTAGGGCTTGCCGGCGTCCTCGAACGCCTCGACCGCTGCGACGGCGCCGTCACCGGCGTCCA
>NZ_JBHXBO010000199.1:0-7659 GCF_042726775.1 Oerskovia sp. NPDC060287 | reverse complement strand
CGGGGGGCGCCGGTTCGCCCCCCGGGGCCCCCGGGGCCCGGGGCCCCGCGCGGGGGGGCCTCACCCCACCCGCCTGACCCCGGGGCCGGGGCGGGGGGGGCCCCCCCCGCCCCGGCGCAGGGGCTCACCGCGCGACGAGCTCCCGCAGCTCGGCGGAGATGCGCTCGGGCGACTCCTCGGCCATGAAGTGGCCCGCGTGCAGCGTCCTGTGGACGAGGTCGTCCGACCAGGCCGACCACAGCGCCTGCGCGTCATATCCCAGCTCTGCACCCCAGTCCTGCTGGATCACGAGCGTCGGCATCGTTAGACGCACCCCTGCGGCCCGGTCCTCGCGGTCGTGCTCCAGATCGATCCCCGCCGAGGCGCGGTAGTCGGCCACGATCGACGGGATCGCCTCCCGGGACGCGCGGAGGTACTCCGCCCGGTACTCGGCGGGGATGGCCTCCGGGGCCGAGGTCCAGCCGTCGAGGAACGACGCGAAGAACGCGTCCGAGGCCCCGGCGATCATCGGCTCGGCGACACCCGGCGGCTGTGCCATGAGGTACAGGTGCCAGGCGACCTTCGCGTCCGCGCCGCGCAGGATGTCCCACATGTCCAGCGTCGGCAGCACGTCGAGCGACGCGAGATGGGTCACGGCGTCGGGGTGGTCGAGCCCCGTGCGCACCGCGACCAGCGCGCCGCGGTCGTGCCCGGCGAGCGCGAACCGGTCGAAGCCGAGCCCGGCGGCGACCGCGACGACGTCGGCGGCCATCGTCCGCTTGGAGTAGGTGTGCTCGTCCGCCTCGACCGGCTTGTCGCTCGCGCCGTAGCCGCGCAGGTCGGGGCAGATCACGGTGTGGTCGCGGGCCAGGTCCGCCGCGACGTGGCGCCACATCACGTGCGTCTCGGGGAAGCCGTGCAGCAGGACGATCGGCGAGCCGCTGCCGCCGACCGCGACGTTGAGCACGACGTCGCCCGCTCCGCGCAGCCGTCTGGTCGTGAACCCTGGGATGGAGAGAGTCATCGGGACTCCTTTCGTTCGGTCCCTCGAGCCTCGCGCCCGCCGATCAGCAACGGATCAGCGGGTGTCGTCGGGCGTACGGTGGACCGATGCCCTGCCCGCCGTCCCCCGACCCGCTGGGCCGGGTGACCCTCCGCGTCCTCGGCCCGACGGACGGGGCCCGCGCCGACGGCACGCCGCTGGCCCTGCACGGGGCCCGCCACCGGGCCCTGCTGGGCCGGCTCGTCGCAGCGCGCGGCCGCGCCCTGCCCGTCGCCGAGCTGTCCGCCGCGCTGTGGGGCGAGGAAGCCCCGCCGCGCGCGGTCGGTGCGATCCGCACCTTCGTCGGCGACCTCCGCCACGCGCTCGAACCGGACCGCCGTCCACGAGAGCCCGCGCGCGTCCTCACCACGGTGGGCGACGGCTACGCGCTCCTGCTCCCCGACGACGCGGTCGACGGCCGCCGTCTCGAACGGGCGACCGACGAGGCCGCGGGCCGAGCACCCCGCGAGGTCGAACGATCGCTCGCCGCCGCGATCGCTCTGTGGCGCGGCACGCCCTACCCCGAGGCGGGCGACGCGCCCTGGGCCGTCGAGGAGCGTGCGCGTCTCACCGCGCTGCGCGACGTCGCGATCGAGCGGCGCGCCGCTGCGCTCCTCGCGCTGGGTCGGCCCCACGAGGCCGTGCCGACGTTGCGCGAGCTGGTCGGCCGGCTCCCCCTCCGGGAGCGGGCCTCGCTCCTGCTCGCGCGGGCGCTCGACGGCTCGGGACAGTCGTCCGAGGCGCTCGAGGTGCTCGGCACCGCACGGGGCGAGCTCGTCGCCGTCGGGCTCGACCCCTCGCGCGAGCTCGACGACCTCCAGACGAGCATCCTCCGGCACGAGCGTCCGCGAGAGGACTCGGACGCGTTCTCCCGCGCCACCGAGGCCTCGACGCGCATCACCGACGCCCACTCCCGGCTGCGCCTCGAATCGACGGTCGCGCTGCTGCGCACCCTGGCCGTGTCCGGCGGCACGGGCCTCGCGGAGGCCCGCGCGCAACGGTCCGAGATCGTGGACGCGGTCGACCGCCTGGGCGACCCTGCGCTGGCCGCGCGGATCATCGGCGGATTCGACGTCCCCAGCATCTGGCCGCGGTCCGACGACGAGCGCGCCTCGGCCGCCGTCGCCGCTGCGGCCCTCCGAGCCCTCGACGAGCTCGACCCCGACGGCACGACCGCCCGCGCACGGCTCCTCGCCGTCGTCGCCGTCGAGCTGCGCGGAAGTCGTCCGAGGACGGGCCGGGCGTCTGCCGACGAAGCCGTCCGGCTCGCCCGCAGGCTCGGGAACCCCGAGCTGCTCTGCTTCGCGCTGAGCGCTGCCGTCGTCCAGCTCTGCGACCGGCCGGGTCTCTCCGCCGAGCGCGACCGGGTCGCGGCCGAGATCGTCGACCTCGCACGGCGCCACGACCTGCCGACGTTCCACCTCCACGGACTCCTGGTGCGCATGCAGTCCGCCACCGCACGCGGAGACCTCGCCGAGGCTGCGTCGCTCGCTTCTGCCGTCGACACCCTCGCCGACCGCCACGAGCGACCGCTCGCCCGGGTCTTCACCCTGTGGAACGAGGCCGCCCGCGCCGCTGCCCGGCACGATCCGTCGGCCGAGACCCGCTACCGCGCCGCGGCCGAGACCCTCGACGGCGCGGGGATGCCCGGCGTCGCCGAGGGCCTCCTCGCTCTCGCCCTCGTGGGCGTCCGGGCCGACGACGCGCCGCTCGACGACCTGCGCGCAGGCACCTACGACCCCTGGCTCGCCCCGCTCCGCCACGCTCGCGCCGGTGAGACCGCGGCCGCGGCCGCGCTCCTGGACGACGTTCCCGACCCCCCGCCGGGCCTCCTCCTCGAGGCCCTGTGGAGCCTGGTCGCCGATGCCGCGACGCTCGCCGCGCACCCTCGCGCGGCCGAGAGGTCGTGCCGGGCGCTCGAGCCAGCGCGCCAGGAGCTCGCGGGCGGCGCGACGGGGATGCTCGTGCTCGGTCCGGTCGCCGACCGCCTCACCTCGTGCGGCCACGCAAAGGACCCGTGACCCGTCGGTGACGAGGCGACCACCGACGAGGGCGAGGTCCGGTGCGGACGATCGCTCCGCCGTCGGGCGATGCCCTGCGGCACGTGCGGCTCAGCCGCGCGGACGGTCCTCGGTGCGCAGCTCGGTCGCCAGGACCGCGACCTGCGTGCGGCGCTGCAGCCCGAGCGTCGACAGGATGTGCGACACGTAGTTCTTGACGGTCTTCTCTGCGAGGAACAGGCGCTCACCGATCTGGCGGTTCGTCATGCCCTCGCCGATCAGGTCGACGATCTGACGCTCCTGGGGCGAGAGCCCCTCGAGACGGTCGACCTCCTGGGCCTGCGGCGTGCGCAGCCGGTCGAGGATGCGCGCGGTGCTGACCGGGTCGAGCAGCGAGCCGCCGCCCGCGATGGTCCGCACGGCCCCCACGAGGTCGGAGCCGTGGATCTGCTTGAGGACGTAGCCCGAGGCCCCCGCGAGGACGGCCTGGAACAGCGCCTCGTCATCCGCGAAGGACGTGAGCATGAGGCAGCCGATCTCCGGCATCTCGGAGCGCACGTCGCGGCAGACCTCGACGCCCGAGCCGTCGGGCAGGCGCACGTCGAGCACGGCGACGTCCGGGCGCACCGCACGGATGCGCGGCAGGGCCGAGGCTGCGGTGCCGGCCTCGCCGACGACCTGGATGTCGTCCTCGGCCTCAAGGAGGGCGGCGACGCCGCGGCGGACGACCTCGTGGTCGTCGAGGAGGAAGACCCGGATGGGGTCGGGGGTGGTGCCCATAGGGAGAACTTATCGGAGTTGTGTCAGAACGAGGGTGCCGGACGAGCAGGACGCCCGACGGCGCCGCTCCCGCAGGAGCACCTGCTCGACGTCACAGCGCGCGGGCGGGCGACGCCCCTGCGGCGGTCCTACGGTGGGGAGATGCCGTCGCACTCCCCCGTCCCCGTCCAGAACCGTCGGCGGAGGCCCCGCTTCACGGGCCTCATCAAGCCCCACGAGGCCTTCCCCGCGATCGCCCGGCTCGACCGCCGCATGAACGAACGGACCTACGGGCGACGGCTGGGCCCGCAGGCCGATGCCGCGCTCGTGCGGCTCTCGACGGCGGCGAACCACAGCGTCCTGTGGATGGGGCTCGGTGCCGGGCTGGCCGCGACCGGTGCCCGGGGGCGCCGTGCCGCGGTGCGGGGCCTGGGGACGCTCGCGGTCGCGAGCGCGACCGCGAACCTGCTCGGCAAGGGGCTGTTCGGCGGTGATCGTCCCGCTGCGGACGTGCTGCCGCTCGTGCGACGGCTGCGCCGCTACCCGACCACCCCGTCGTTCCCGTCCGGTCACTCGGCGTCGGCCGCGGCGTTCGCGACGGGGGTGGCCATCGAGTGGCCCGCCGCCGGGCTCGTCGTCGCGCCCGTCGCGGGGGCGGTCATGTACTCGCGCCTGCACGTGGGCGCGCACTGGTTCTCGGACGTCGTCGGGGGTGCCGCGCTCGGGGTCGGGCTCGCCGTGCTCGGCCGGTGGCTCGTTCCCTCTCCCCCCGGACCCGCACCCGACGTGCCTGCCGGGCCCCCCACCGACGTCCCCGCTCTCCCCGACGGCGAGGGCTTGTTCGTCGTCGTCAACACGTCCGCCGGGTCCGGGCGGATCCTCAAGGAGGACCCTCTCGAGGTCCTCCGCCGCGACCTCCCGAAGGCCCGGGTGCACGTCCTCGCCGAGGGGGACGACCTGCACGAGCTGTACGACCGGGCGGCACGCGGCCAGGCCGACGACGCCGACCAGGCCGACGGCGCCGGCGCGGCTGACCAGGCCGGCACGCCCCCCGACGACGTCCGCCCCGCGGTCGCGCTCGGGATCAGCGGAGGCGACGGCACGGTCTCGACCGCGGCTGCTGCCGCCCGGGAGCACGGGCTCCCGCTCGTGGTCCTGCCCGGCGGGACGCTCAACCACTTCGCCAAGGCGGCCGACCTCACGTCGATGTCCGCGACGGTCGACGCGGTCCGGAACGGTTCGGGCGTGAGCGTCGACGTCGCCGAGCTCCGCGTCGACGGCAAGGACCCGCTCACGGTGCTCAACACCTTCTCGCTCGGCATCTACCCCGAGCTCGTCTCGCAGCGCGAGCGCGCCGAGAAGCGGCTCGGGAAGTGGCCCGCGACCGTGTGGGCCACCTCGCGCGTCCTGCGCTCGGCCGCCCCGCTGCGGCTGTCCGTGGACGGCGTGGTCGGCTCGTACTGGTCGTTCTTCGCGGGCGTCAACAAGTACGTCCCGCAGAACCTCGCCCCCGTCGAGCGCATCCGGCTCGACGACGGCGTCCTCGACGTCCGCACGGGCCGCGCCGAGAAGCGCTACAGCAGGGTGCGGCTGTTCCTCGAGACCGTCGCGGGCGGCGGCGCGTCCTCGCTCGCGCAGCGCGTCCAGCCTCTCGAACGCCACCTCGCGGTCGACTCGTGGACGACGCCCGACCTTGCGCTGCGCTTCGGGGACGGCGCGCCGCACGACCCGGTGATCCTCGCGCACGACGGCGAGACGCTCGAGATCGACGGCGACCGCGTCGTCGACGCGACGCTCACCATGGTCCGCGGCGGTCTCCGGATCTACGCACCCACGGACCCGACGGCGGGCTGAGGCCGAGCGTGCCAGGGGACGGCCCGTCTCCTGGACGTGCCGTCGCGTGCCGTCGCGCACGGCACGACGGGAGCACCGCCGTCGGGCCGGGGCGTCCGGCGTGACGACCGGACGCCCGACGGCGCCGCCCCGTCAGACCGTCGGATCGCCTTCCGGGGTGCTCGCCCCGCGGGCGGGCCGGTCCTCCTCGCGCAGGCGCGGCTCGGTGCGGCGCGACGGGTCGAACCCGGCCTTGTCGGCGTAGAACGCACGGACGCGGTCCATGTCGGCGCGGACGTCGCCCGTGAGGTCGAGCGTGGGGCCCAGGCCCGCGGTCATGGTCGTGCGGTCGACGTAACCCAGGGTCACGGGCATGCCCGTCTCGCGCGCGATCCGGTAGAAGCCCGACTTCCAGTACTCGCCCTTGCTGCGCGTGCCCTCGGGCGTGATGACGAGCGAGAAGACCTCGCCCGTGCGGACCCGCGAGACGATGTCGTCGACCACACGGCTCGGGTCCGTCCGGTCCACGGGGATCCCGCCGAGGGCCCGCGCGAACGGTCCCATGACGCCCTTGAACAACGTGTGCTTGCCGAGCCAGCGGACCTTGACGCCGACGCTCGCCGAGATGGCGAGCATGAGCACGAAGTCCCAGTTCGAGGTGTGCGGGGCGCCGATGAGGATGCCGGGGCGGTCGGTCGGGGGCTGCTCGGTGCGCAGGGTCCACCGGCTCACCGCCCAGTAGGCGCGCGCCAGGGCGCGGCGGATCATCGGGCTGCCTCGAGGGCTACGGGGTGGGACACGGCAGCAACGCTACCTGCGCGCGCGGGCCGCGCCGGCGCCTCGCAGGGCCACGGCGAACGGCCCTCCCTGCGCCGTGGGCGAAATCTCCACGAGCCCTCCATGTCCTCCCTGTCTTTTCCCAGGTTCACCGGGCAGACTTCTGGGCATGACGTCGCCGAAGACATCAGGACCTGCCGCCCGGCTCGCCGCCGCCAGCTTCCTCGCACTCGCGATGATGCTGCCGCTGAGCGCGACCGCATCGGCCGCCGAGGTATCCCGGCTCATCGAGGACACGCAGTGTCAGGTCGACTCGATCGGCGAGGACCTCGAGAAGGCCTGCACCCAGCTCTCCACGCTCCCCTCCGGCCTGCGCCTCGAGGTCGAGGACGCCGTCGCGAACGCCCAGGCCGCCACGGACGAGGCCAACGCAGCGCTCGCGCAGGCCGCGACCGACGAGTTCGGCGACGGCCGCGCAGTCCTCGCCCTCACCGACGCCCAGGTCGCGCTCGACGCCGCCTCGGCCCAGGTCCGTTACGTCGCCGACAAGACCGTGGCACAAGGCGCCGACGTCGGATCGACGCTGCGCGACGTGCAGAACACGATCGACCACCTCCGGGGCGAGACGAGCCGCGCAGCCGCCTGACGCGGCGGCCACATCGAGCGCCGAGCCCGCCTCGGCTCTGCCGAGAGCAGAGCCGCAGAGTGCTTTTCACCCCCATGGGGAGAATTACCCCTGTGCAGGCGCGCCGTTTTCCTCCACAATGAGCACCGCACTCCGTGGCACTCCTTGCCACGATCCCCACGCTCCCGACAAGGCTCGGGCGCGCGAGAGAAACGAGAAACCCCCGTGACCACTCCCTACGGCGCCCCGCAGGCCCCGCAGTCCGACCAGGCCCCGCAGTACTACGGCGCCCCCGTCGAGGACCCGGGCAAGACGCTCGGCATCGTCGGCTTCGTCCTGGCGTTCGTCTTCGCGGTCGCAGGCATCGTCGTCAGCGCCATCGCCAAGAAGAAGTCCCGCGAGGCCGGCTTCGACAACCAGCTCGCCAAGTGGGGCCTGATCCTCAGCATCATCTTCACGGTGCTCGGAGCCATCGGCTGGGTCGTCTACATCATCGCCTTCGCCGCGCTCGCCGCGTCGGGCGAGCTCAGCTCGTACTGACCTTCCCGGTCGCCCACGAGGCCGTCGTCCCCTTCCGGGGGCGGCGGCCTCGCTGCGTCTTCCCGTGGGCGGCCCGCGGTGCGAGACTCCGGTGATGACCGAGC
>NZ_JBHXBO010000198.1:0-7730 GCF_042726775.1 Oerskovia sp. NPDC060287 | reverse complement strand
GACTGGGCCAACGGGGGTCCAGGACGGGTTCCGACCCCCGTTGGCCGCAACTCGCGGCGAACCCCTCGCCGAGAGTGTCGTTCACAGGATCCCTCCGTGTGCTGCACCGGGCTCCCGCACCGGCGGGGGCCGACCGGCCCAGAACCGTGCGAACCGGTCGATAGGGTCGCTGCATGACAGGGGACAGCCGCACCACGGGGGAGATCGCCGCCTCGACGGCCGAGTCACCGTCCTCACCGACCACCCCGCCCGTCGGCCCCACCCCCGCCCCCGCAGCCCGACGTCGTCCCGGTGGGCGCGCCGTCGGGCTGGTGCTGTGGGTCGTGGGCGGGCTGGTCCTGGCCATGACGCTCGTGCGTGCCGTCCCATACGACGGCGTCACACCCCTCGCGCAGGTCGTCGGCGTGACGCCGTGGGTCGTCCCGCTCGCGCTGCTGGTGCCGGCGACGGCCCTGGTCCTGCGGCGCCGCTCCCTTGCGATCCTGTGCGCGGTCGCTCTCGTGGCCCAGGTCGCGTGGGTCGCGCCCTTCTTCGTGCCCGGGCAGGGCATCGAGGCAGACGCCCAGGGCACGCTGCGGGTCCTGACGGTCAACGCGTACTTCGGGCAGGCGGACGCCGCTGCCGTGGTGCAGATGGTTCGCGACCAGGAGGCCGACGTGCTCGCGGTCGTCGAGCTCACGGCCGACTTCCACGACCGTCTCGAATCGGCAGGGCTCGAGGCGGTCATGCCGCATCACGTCGACGCCAAGGTGGGCACCGGCTCGCCCGGGAGCGGCCTGTGGAGCAAGACTGCGCTGACCGACCCCGACACGACAGAGTGGAGCACGTTCGCCATGCCCGCAGCCACGGTCGACGTGGACGGCACGCCCGTTCGCGTGACCGCCGTCCATCCGGTCCCGCCGCTTCCCGAGATCACGGGCGTGTGGCACCAGGAGATGGCGGACCTCGCCCGCCGTGCCCACGACGAGCCCCTGCCGCAGGTGCTCCTGGGCGACTTCAACTCGACGTACGACCACGCGTCGTTCCGCGCCGTCCTGGGCGACCGGTTCCACGACTCGACGCGCACGGCCGGGCACGGCCTGAACCTGTCGTGGCCCGTGGGGGAACGGGTGCCGACGTTCCTCGACCTCGACCACGTCGTGGTCGACGAGGGCATGCGGGTCGACGACCTCGCGTCGCTCGTGGTCCCGGGGTCGGACCACCGCGCGCTCGCCGTCACGGTGCAGGTCGCCCCGTGAGCGGCCCGGCACGCGCGGCAGCGCGCACGCCGTCGCGGGCGCGTCGCGTGGGCGGTGTCGTGTGGACGGTCCTGCTGTCGTCGTGCCTCGTCGGGGTGGGTGCGCTCACGCTCGCCCGCGCCCTGGGGTTCGACGACGTCACGCCACTCGCCCAGCTCGTGTCCTTCACGCCATGGGTGGCCCTCGCGGCGCTCGTGGTGCTGCTGCTCTCGTTGAGCCGGCGGCGGTGGGTGCTCAGCGCGATCGCAGGGGTGCTCGTCGTCGCGCACGCGGTGTGGCTCGTGCCGTTCTTCGTGCCAGGTCCGAGCATTGCGCCCGGTGCGGACGGGACCCTGCGTGTCATGGCGGCCAACGTCCTCTACGGGCGTGCGGACGCCCGGGCGGTCGTCGAGGCCGTCCGCGAGCAGGAGGTCGGGCTGTTGAGCGTGGTCGAGCTGAGCGAGGAGTTCGAGGCCGAGCTCGTGGCAGCCGGGATCGAGGACGTGCTGCCGTACTCGTGGACCGCGACCCACCCGACCGAGGGAGCGGCGGGCAGCGGGCTGTGGAGCGCGACCCCGCTGACCGACGAGCGCGAGGGCGTGGCGAGCCGCTTCCACCAGCCGAGCGCCGTCGTCGAGGTCGACGGGACCTCGGTCCGCGTCACGGCTGTCCACCCGCACCCGCCCACACCCGGGGACGTCGACCTGTGGACGGGCGACCTCGCGCTGCTGCGCGACGCGGCGCACGCCGACCCCGCGCCGCAGATCCTGCTCGGTGACTTCAACGCGACCTTCGACCACTCGGCGTTCCGCGACCTCCTGGGCGGGCGCTTCGCCGACGCGACCCGCCTCGCGGGGCAGGGCGTGAGCCTGTCGTGGCCCGCCGGCCGACGCTATCCGCCGCTCGTCGACCTGGACCACGTGGTCGTCGACCAGGGCATGCGTGTCGACGACGTCGGAGCCATCGCGATCTCCGGTACGGATCACCTCGCGATCCTGGCGACCGTGCAGGTCAGGCCGTAGGTTGGGGTCATGAGCGCCGACGAGACCGCCACCATGTACGAGTCGCAGCTGCGCGACCTCCTCGAGCAGCGCATGGCCGCAGGTCGCGCCCTCGCCGAGCGGGCCGAGCAGGTCGCGGTCGCCCGCGCCCAGCTCGACGAGGCCGAGCGCGCCTACGCTGCGACGTTCTCCGAGGCGCTCGCCGCGGGCTGGACCGAGGCCGAGCTGCGCAAGGTCTTCAAGTCGCTCGGCGTCGCGGTGCCGACGCGCCCGCGACGCAGCAAGAGCACCGGCGTCAAGGCGCAGCCCCCGGTGCCCAAGCCTCCTGTGGTCTCCGCGCTCGCGCGCATGCACGACGACACCGAGGTCATCCAGGTCGTCAGCGCCTGAGCGCGAGCGGCTCCGACCGGAGCCCCACCGTCGGGTCGTTTCCGCGCCGGCGCCGCGCACCTGGCCACGTCGCCCGCACCGTGCCCGACGGCGGCGCTCGCCGCCGTGGTCCGGCTACGCTTCTCGCCGATCCCGGCTCACGTGAGGACCCCCAGATGTCGCTGTTCGGTTCGCTGTTCCGCAAGAAGTCCGACCCGTCCTCGTGGGACGAGCTGTGGACCGTCCTGGCTCCGTACGGCGGGCGCGTGACGCCGTCGAGCACGCAGGCATGGCTCCAGGCCGCGGCGACCATGGACCCGAAGCTGCTCGCGAAGGCCAAGGTCCAGCTCGAGCGGGCCTACGACCTGCTCGACACCGAGGCAGTGGCCCGCTTCGCGGGCGAGGCCCCGTTCACGGGCCCGGACCGCCCGTTCGCGCGCCGTCGTTTCCTGCGGACCGTTGACGCCGTGATCGTGGCCGGTCCCGAGGCCGTCGCGCGCGTCGTCGCCGACCCGTCCTACCTGCGCTCGTACGACTCCTCGCCTGCCGTCGCGCCCTACGAGACCCCTGACCCCGAGGGGTATCTGGGCGACCGGTGGGACATCGATAAGTGGAAGGACCCCCTCCACCGCATGATCTGGAAGGACGTGCTCGTGAGCCTGAGCACGCGGCGCCAGAAGGCGTGGCCGAGCGTCGCGGACGACCCCGCTGCCCAGATGTTCCACCTCGACCCCGAGTACGGGTGGGTCGACGTCGACGCGTCGTCGATCGCCGCCGAGCAGGGAGCGCCGGTCGAGGCCGTCGACGGGTGGACCGGAGCAGGTATCGAGGCGAGCAAGCGGCTCTACGCGGCCCTCGGGAGCGTCGTCGAACGACCTGACGTGCTGGGTCTCGTCGCGGTCGTCGTGCTGTCGCAGGCCGAGTGGGACGACGAGGCGGAGGACGGGGACGAGGTGCGCGACGGTGTCCTGAACCTCGGGATCGACAGGTCCGCGAGCGAGCTCGACATCGCGTTCTCCGCCGAGGAGTGCGCGATCGAGGACCAGGAGGAGCGCGTCGAGTTGCTGGTCGGCCGTGCGGCGCACGCGCTCCTGGTGTTCGACCTGCCGTTCACCGGGGCCCAGGCCGCGACGCTCGGTGAGCTGGCGCGTTCCCGGGAGGGCCTGGGGCGCTGAGGCCCAGGGGCCGGGCGCGGTCGGCGGTGCGACGGTCGGTGGTGCGACGGTCGGCGAGCGGCGGCCGGGAGTGCTGCGCGAGGGGTTCCGCTGGACGGGACCTGGTCCTGCTCAGCGAACGCAGGTTCGGCCCAGCCGAACCTGCTCGGCAGACACCCGCCCAGCGCGGAGGGTCCGTCGCCCAGGACCGAGCGCCCCGACGACCGGCTCAGTCCTCCCGGAACCTCGATCCCCGCTCGGCGAGCTCCTCGCCCAGGATCCGGATCGCCTTGGGCCCGACCCCGTGGATCGCGAGCAGCTCCTTGGCCGTGGCCCGCGTGAGGTCGTCGTAGCGGGTGTACCCGTGGTGGGTGAGCTCGCGCGTGGCGACCTTCCCGATGCGTGGCGTGAGGTCGCTGGGCGGGACGGCAGCACGGTCCTCGGTCATGGGCTCGGTCCTCTCTGGACCCGTCCGCGGGCGGGGCGGGTCTCCAGGATCACCGGGGGACGGTCTCGACCGCCACCTCGACCGCCTCCCCCGGGAGCGTCGACGGGTCGAGCGGCCCTGTCGCCACCGGCGCAGTGGCCACCGGCGAAGTGACCGCCGGCCGCGGCCACGGCGCCCACACGGGCACGTACCGCCAGAGCACCGCACCTCCGGCGGCCGACGCCGCTCCGACGACGAGCGCCGCCGCCCCGAGCGGGGCCACGAGCGCCGTGCCCGCGACGACCAGGGGACCCGCGAAGGCCCCGGCGTCGTGCATGAGCCGCCACGCCCCGAAGAACTCGGCGCGCTGCGCGGGCGGCGCGACGTCCGCTCCGAGCGTCATGATGACGCCGTTGCTCAACCCGTTCCCGAGCCCCAGCACCAGGGCCACGACGGTCAGCGACGCGACGCCACCCGCCCAGGGGAGCGCGACGTACCCGGTGGCGAGGACCAGCAGCGACGGGACCGCGAGGGCACGCCGCCCGAACCGGTCCATGAGGTACCCCGCGGGGATCGAGACGATCACGTCGAGCGCCGCGCTGGCCCCGAAGACGAGGCTCGTGGTGGCGGCGTCGACGCCCAGGACGTCGGCCCACAGGGGCAGCACCACGGTGCGGGCCGTGCGCGAGAGCCCCATGAGCGCGGCCCCGAGCCCCAGCGTGCGCAGCAGCCGGCGGTGCTCGACGACCACGCGCCACAGCCCCGCCTCCCGGGCGACCGCGTCGCCGGGCGAGCCGGGCGCCCGGGGGGAGCGTCCGACGTCGGGCACACGGCCCATGAGGACCGCCGTGACGCACACGGCCACGAGCTGGACCGCGAAGCCGCCCCTCGTCCCGACGGCGAGGATCGCCGCCGCCCCGAGGATCGGGCCCGCGAGGAACCCGACGCGCATCATGGCCGCGACGGTCGACATGACGCGTGCCCGCCGCGCGAACGGGACGGCCTCGGCCAGGTACGTCTGGCGCGCGAGGCCCCACACGGCCTGGGACAGGCCCGCGAGGAACACTCCCACCGCGAGCGAGGCCACCGACCAGGACATGAGGCACAGCGCCACGCCGACCACGGCCAGGACGCCCGCCCCGATGATCGAGCGCCGCTCCCCGAACCGGGACACGAGCCGCCCCGCCGGCAGGTCGCCGATCAGCTGGCCGAGCCCGGCGAGCGCCACGACGAGCCCTGCCGCGCCGAGCGACGCGCCGTGCTCTCGCGCCGCGAGCGCGACGACCGGTGCCGCCGCGCCCTGGGCCATGCCCCAGACCCCGGCGGGGACGTGGACGGTCCAGGCCAACCTGACCGGCGGGACGCTCGTGCCCGTGCTCACGCCAGGACCGGCTCCGCGGTCCGGGCCTCCTCCTGCCCGACGACGTCGCTCGCCTCGTGCGCACCGCTCGCACCGTGCGGGGCATCGGCGAGCTCCGCAGCGGGTGTCGCGTACCGGCTCGCGGGGCGCTCGAGCCCGAAGTGGTCACGCAGCGTCGTGCCCTCGTACTCCGTACGGAACAGGCCCCGCGCGCGCAGGATCGGCACGACGTGGTCGGCGAAGTCGTCCAGGCCACCCGGCAGGTACGGCGGCATGACGTTGAAGCCGTCGGCGGCGCCCTGCGTGAACCACTCCTCGATCGTGTCGGCGACCTGCTCGGGCGTGCCCGCGACGACCCGGTGGCCGCGCGCCCCGGCGAGACGGTGGAGCAGCCCGCGGACCGTGGGCTGCTCGCGCTCGACGATGCCCGCCACGACCTGGAGGCGGCTGCGGGAGTTGTCGGTCACGTCGCCCGCGCCCGCGAAGAGCTCGGCCGGGACGGGGCCGTCGAGCTGGGCGTGGTCGAGGCGGACCCCGGTGAGCTTCTCGAGCTGGCGCAGGCCGTACTCGGGGACCGTGAGCTCGTTGAACTCGCGCTCGAGCGCGCGCGCCTCGTCCTCGGTCGAGCCGATGAACGGGCTGATGCCCGGGAGGATCTTGACCGCGTCGCGCGAGCGGCCCAGGGCCTCGGCCCCCGCCTTGATGTCGGCGTAGAAGGCCTGGGCGTCGGCCAGGCGCTGGTGGGCCGTGAAGATCGCCTCGGCGTAGCGGCTCGCGAACGCGCGCCCCTCGTTCGAGGCGCCCGCCTGGACCAGGACCGGGTGCCCCTGGGGCGAGCGCGCTGCGTTGAACGCGCCCTCGACCCGCAGGTGCTTGCCGCGGAAGGCCACGTCGTGGATCTTCGCCGGGTCGGCGTATCGGCCCGACTCCCGGTCGATCAGGACCGCGTCG
Organism: Oerskovia sp. NPDC060287; assembly: GCF_042726775.1. Taxonomy (NCBI): domain Bacteria; kingdom Bacillati; phylum Actinomycetota; class Actinomycetes; order Micrococcales; family Cellulomonadaceae; genus Oerskovia; species Oerskovia sp. NPDC060287. The sequence continues at coordinate 1,251 of NZ_JBHXBO010000198.1, read as the reverse complement.
TCCTCCCAGCTGTCCCAGAGGCGGGTGACGACCTCGACGAACTCCGCCGCGCGGGCGTACCGCTCGACGTGGTCCGGGTGGGAGTCGAGGCCGAAGTTGCGGGCCGCGTCCTCGGAGGCCGTCGTCACGATGTTCCAGCCGGCCCGCCCGTTGCTCAGGTGGTCGAGCGTCGAGAAGAGACGCGCCAGGTTGTACGGGTCGTAGAACGTGGTCGAGGCCGTCGCGATGAGCCCGATCCGCTCGGTCGCGGCGGCGATCGACGCGAGCGTGAGCAGCGGCTCGAGCCGCCCGACGCTGTTGAACTCGATGCCGTCGTGCAGGACGGGCCCGTCGGCGAAGAAGACCGCGTCGAACGTCGCGGCCTCGGCCTTGCGGGCGAGCTCGGTGTAGAAGTCGGCCGTGAAGATGCGCTCGGGCTGGGTGTCCGGGTGGCGCCAGGCCGCCTCGTGGTGTCCGGCCGGGTGGATGAAGAGGTTCAGGCTGAGCTGACGGGGCTGCTGGGTCATGGTGCGTCCTCTGGTCGTCGTGGTCGTGGTGGTTGTGGTGGTCGTGGGTGCGGGCGACAGGCCGGGAGGGCTGTCGCCCGCGGGGGCCGGGTCGCTCAGGACGCGCGGCCCCTGTTCACGTGGTGCGCCAGCGCGAGAAGTGCCGTTCGAGGCCCACGAGCACGGCGTTGATCGAGACGCCGACGAGCGAGATCGCGATGATCCCGGCGTACATGTTCGTGATCTGGAAGTTGAACTGGGCGTAGGTGATGAGGTAGCCGAGGCCCGCCTTGGCGCCGACCATCTCGGCCGCGATGAGCACGAGGATCGAGCTCGTCCCGGCCATCCGGATGCCCGTGAAGATCGTGGGGACCGCGGCCGGCAGGACGACCTTCTGGAACAGCCGGACGGGCGGCAGCCCGAGCGACCGGGCGGACTTCACCAGGAGCGGGTCGACCGTGCGGACCCCGGCGATCGTGTTGAGCAGGATGGGGAAGAAGCACGCGTAGACGACGAGCGTGATCTTCGAGGTCTCGCCGATCCCGAGGATGAGGATGAACACGGGGAGCAGCGCCAGGGCTGCGGTGTTGCGGAACAGCTCGAGGAACGGGCCGAGGAACTGGGCCACTCCCGCCCACCAGCCGAGGGCGGTGCCGGGGGGGTTAGGGGGGGGCACCCCGATCGCGACGCCCCTGCCGGCCCCCCGCCGGCGCGTCGCCACCGGCTTTGCGAGCACGCCGCGCACCTGCAGCTCCCCCCAGGCCTA
>NZ_JBHXBO010000197.1:0-7785 GCF_042726775.1 Oerskovia sp. NPDC060287 | reverse complement strand
GGGTGAGCACCAGCCACCGGTCGACGTGCGGGTAGTTCTCCTTGACCCAGCGGTGGCGGTGGCAGGCGCGGGTGTACGCGTACGACTCGTGGCTCATGCAGGTCACCAGACCTTGTCGCCCCGGATGACCACGTCCGAGCCGCCGTCCACGAAGACGACCTGCCCGCACATGTGGCTGTTCTCCGGGGAGACGAGGAAGCGCAGCAGGTTCGCGGGAACCTCGGGGCCCATGATCCCGCCGAGCGGCATGGGCACGTGGGACTCGACGGCCTTGGTCGACTCCTCGGTCGCGAGCATCTCGGCGGTCATGCCGGTCTGGACGATCCCGGGGCCGATCGCGTTGAGCGGGATGCCCGCACCGGCCCAGTCGGCGCTCGGTGCGGAGCGGCGCAGCCAGTGCGCGACCGCGGCCTTGCTGCTGCCGTAGATGATGTCGCCCGTCCCGGCCGCGGTGAGCTCGGCGGCGCGGGCCAGCGCTGCGGCCTCGTCGCCCGCGAGGGTCAGCTCGACGAGCTGGTCGTCGACGGGCAGGAGGCTCGCCATGGAGCACGTCACGGCGGCGCGGGGGGCGTCCGATCCCGCCAGGAGGGGGCGGAGTCCCTCGAGCGTCGCGAGGGCGCCGAAGTAGTTGACGGCGAGCGTCACCGGGCTGCCGGTCGACAGGCCCGCGTTGGCGACGATCGCGTCGATCGTGCCGCCGCTGAGCGCGGTGACCTGCTCGACGAGACCCGTGCGGCCCGCGTCGGTCGTGAGGTCTACCTGGACGTCGGCGTCGCGCAGGTCGACCCCGATCACCCTGTGCCCGTCCGCCTCCAGCAGGCCCTTCAGGGCCTTGCCGATTCCTGAGGCGGTGCCGGTGACGACGACGGTGCGCATGATGCCCTCCAGAGCAGCTCGTGCGGCCAGTCCCATGTCCTGGCCGTCCTCCTCAGCGTAGGCACCGAATCCCGGCCGTCCGGTCGAAAATGACCTCTGTCCGGAAGATCGTGACCAAGGTCCCACGGCCCTGGGGCCAGGCGCCGGGCGGTTAGCACATGCGCACCGGTGCCGACGCCACGATCGCGTCACTCCGGGGGTTGCGACAGCCCCGGTCGGGCTACCACCCGCCCGGCGCGAGGACCTTCCTGATCCGCTTCTCGCTGACCGGCCCGTCGGTCCCGAGCTGCTGCGCGAACAGCGACACCCGGAACTCCTCGATGAGCCAGCGCGCCTCGTCGAGCTCGGCCAGGCGCGCAGGGTCTGCGGGGCCGGCCGCGTAGGCGGCGCGCGCCTTGCTGTACGCCTCCTCGACGTCGTGCACGCGCCACGCGAGCTCGGCGTCGCGGTGCGGGTTGGTCGCGGCCTTCTCGATCCGGTACGACGCCGCACGGAGGTAGCGGGTCAGGTGCGGCAGGCGGTGGGCCGGGGTGCGGGACACGAAGCCCACGCCCACGAGCCCGGCGACCTGGTCGCGCACGTCCTGGAGCGTGTTGAGCAGCGCGAGGCTGTTGGCCGACCGGATCTCGCCGTCCAGGTTCCGTGCTGCGGTGAGCGCAGCGACGACGTGCCCGACGATCTGGTGCACCTCGCTCTCGAGGTGCCGCTTCACGAGGCCCCGCGCTGCTGTGTACGAGTCGGCGCTGCGGATCTGTACGGCATCGGGCAGGGGCCCGTACTGCGAGGCCTTGGCCCCGGAGGTCAGCGCCATGACGGCCGCGAGCTGCAGGTCGGCGACGAGCGCCTCGGTGTTCCGGTACGGGCTCGCGGCCATGGTCAGCGACTGCGTCCCGGTCCAGCGGCTCGTGATCCGGGAGGTCTGGAGCGCGGTCTCGCCGAGCAGCAGGCGCCGGACGCCGCGTGCGTGCTCGCGGTCCTGGGTCGAGCGGTCGGCGAGAACGCGGAGCGCGACGCTGGGCTTGCCCTTGGCGTCGACCTCCTCGACGAGCGCGGGGTACCCGCGCACGACCATGCCGCCCCCGGCGGGCGTCGACACGACCTCGGGCAGCACGCCGTCCGGAAGCCCCGTGGGCCACGTGGCGAGCCCGGTCGCCTCGGCGACGACCACGGAGGGAGCGCCGCCGTCGGGCCCGGCGTCCGAAGCACCGTCACCTCCTGAGCCCCCTCCAGGGCGGCCCGCGGAAGGCGACCCGGAGACGGAGGAGGGTGAGGCGGGATCGGTGGCGAAGGTCGTGGTGGGTCTGGCAGGGGTCTGCGAGGAACGAGCAGAGCCGGGAAGACCGAGCACCGATCCCGCCTCGCCCTCCGCCCCGGCAGCAGCCTCACGCAGCGCCGCGCCGACCGCCCCCTTGACCGCCGCCCGCACCGCCGCCTGCGCCTGGGGCGCGAGGCGTCGTTGGAGCGAGACGAGGTCCTTGGACTCGTCGAGCACGACCTCGCCGCCGCGGCGTTCCTCGATGACGCGGAAGGTCATGCGCAGGTGGGCGGGGAGGCGTTCGGTGCGGGTGTCGTCCCAGGCGTCGTCGGGGATGACGACGTCGCGCAGGGCGCGGACGGCGCGCGTGAAGGCGACGTGGAAGGGCTCGGCCATGTCGCCTGCGCGGGTGATGTCCTCCCAGGCGGGGGTGTTCTCGCGGAGCCAGCCGACGACGTCGCGGGCGACGTCGGGGGCGGGGACGAGCTGGACGCGCACGGGCTTGGGCAGCGAGCGGATGGTCGCGGTCGCGAGCTCGTCGAGCAGGCCCGGGACCATCCAGTCGAAGCCGTCGGGGACGACGCGGTTCAGGACGCTGATGGGGATGTGCACGGTCACGCCGTCGGCGTCCGTGCCGGGCTGGAACTGGTAGGTGAGGGGCAGCGTGAGGTCGCCCTGGACCCAGGTCTCGGGGAAGAGCGAGGTGTCGACGGACTCGGCGTCGGGCACGAGCTGTTCGAGCGTGAACGTGAGCAGGTCGGGGTCGCGGCGCTTGGCGGACTTCCACCAGGTGTCGAAGTGGCGCGCGGAGACGACGTCCTCGGGGATGCGCTCGTCGTAGAACGCGAAGAGCACGTCGTCGTCGACCACGAGGCCGCGCTGGCGCGAGCGCGCCTCGAGCTCCTCGGCCTCCTCGAGCAGGCGGCGGTTCTCGTGGAAGAACTGGTGGTGCGTGGTCCACTCGCCCTGGACGAGGGCGTGGCGGATGAACATCTCGCGCGCGGCCTCGGGGTCGACCTTGCCGTAGAGAACGGTGCGGTCGGCGACGATGGGCACGCCGTAGAGGAGGACCTTCTCCTTGGCCTGCGCGGCGCCCTGCTTGGTGGACCAGTGGGGCTCGGAGTAGGTGCGCTTGACGAGGTGACCGGCGAGCTCCTCGGCCCACTCGGGCTGGATCTTGGCGACGTCGCGGCCCCACAGGCGGCTGGTCTCGACGAGCTCGCCCGCCATGACCCACACGGGCGGCTTCTTGGACAGGGGCGAGCCGGGGAAGATCGCGAACCGGGCGCCGCGCGCACCGAGGTACTCGTTGCGGGCCTGCTTCTTGGCCCGCTTCATGGCGAGCTCCTTCTGCGGGCCGCGCAGGTGCGCGACGGACGAGGCCTTGACCTCGGTGGCCTCCTGCATGCCGATCTGCGAGAGCAGGCCGGCGAGGAGCGCCTGGTGGATGGTGTCGTCGTCCCAGGTCAGGCGGTGCTCGACGGGCTGGTCGGTGGCCTCGGCGATCGTGGTGCCCGACGACGGCGCTCCCCTCCCCGAGGTCGCGTCGCCCCGGGTGCGGGGTGTGGAGGACATGTCGATGCCGAGCGGCTTGCTCATCTCGCGCAGCTGCGCGACGACGTCCTGCCACTCGCGCACGCGCAGGAAGTTGATGTACTCGGCCTTGCACAGGCGCCGGAACGCCGACGACGACAGCTCGCGCTGCTGCTCGCGGACGTACTCCCACAGGTTGAGGTAGGTGAGGAAGTCGGAGCGGGGGTCGGCGAAGCGGGCATGGAGCTGGTCGGCCTGCGCGCGGAACTCGGCGGGTCGTTCGCGCGGGTCCTGGATGGACATCACGGCCGCGATGATCGCGACGTCGCGCGCCACGCCGCGGCGCGAGCCCTCCCAGATCATGCGGGCCAGCCGCGGGTCCATGGGGAGCTGGGCGAGCACGCGGCCGACGTCGGTCAGGCGCGTGACGGCGCGGCCCGGCTGGGCGTCCTCGGCGGCACCACCGCGGCCGGCGGGCTCCGCCACGGTCTCGAGCGCCCCGAGCTCGGTCAGGAGCTGCACGCCGTCACGGATCGAGCGTGTGTCCGGGGGCTCGACGAACGGGAAGCGCGCGACGTCGTCGGGCGAGGACACGACGCCCACCGAGATCATCTGCAGCAGGACCGACGCGAGCGAGGTGCGCAGGATCTCCGGCTCGGTGAACTCGGGACGGGAGAGGAAGTCCTCCTCGGAGTACAGGCGGATCGCGATGCCGTCCGCGACACGGCCCGAGCGCCCCGAGCGCTGGTTGGCGCTCGCCTGCGCGATGGGCTCGATCGGCAGACGCTGGACCTTGGTCGCCTTGGAGTAGCGCGAGATGCGGGCCGTGCCGGGGTCGACGACGTAGTGGATGCCGGGGACCGTCAGCGACGTCTCGGCGACGTTGGTCGCGAGCACGACGCGGCGCGAGGAGTGCGCCTGGAACACGCGGTGCTGCTCGGCCGAGGACAGGCGCGCGTAGAGCGGGAGGATCTCGACGAAGTCGGGGCGCTTGGCGTCGCGCGTGCGCTCGCCCAGGCGGGACTCGAGGGCGTCGGCCGTGTCGTGGATCTCGCGCTCGCCCGACAGGAACACCAGGACGTCGCCCGGCCCCTCGGCCATGAGCTCCTCGACCGCGTCGACGATGCCCGTGACGAGGTCCTTCTCCTGCCCGGCAGCCCCCTTGGCGGCGCCCCGCTTGGTCTTGCCCGTCTCGGGGTCGACGTCGGGGCTCAGCGGCCGGTACCGGATCTCGACGGGGTAGGTGCGACCCGTGACCTCGATGACGGGGGCCGTCTCGGGGAGGTGAGCGGCGCCGTCGGGCCCCTCGTCCGTGCCCGTCTGCTCGGCCGCGGCCAGCTCGTCGGCCGTGAGCGGCGGCAGCGGGCCGCCCGGCGCGAAGTGCCGTGCGAACCGCTGCGAGTCGATCGTCGCCGACGTGATGATGACCTTGAGGTCGGGGCGCTGCGGCAGGAGCCGCGTGAGGTACCCGAGCAGGAAGTCGATGTTGAGCGAGCGCTCGTGCGCCTCGTCGATGATGAGCGTGTCGTACGCGAGGAGCTGCGGGTCGCGCTGGATCTGTGCGAGCAGGATGCCGTCGGTCATGACCTTGACGAGCGTCTGGTCGCTCGACTGGTCGGTGAACCGGACCTGGTAGCCGACGATCTCGCCCAGCGGCGTGCCGATCTCCTCGGCAATCCGCTCCGCGACCGTGCGCGCCGCGATCCGTCGGGGCTGCGTGTGCCCGATCTGGCCCTTCCGGCCGCGGCCGAGCTCGAGCGCGATCTTGGGGAGCTGCGTCGTCTTGCCCGAGCCCGTCTCGCCCGCGACGATCACGACCTGGTTCTCCGCGATGGCCCGCGCGATGTCCTCGCGCCGCGCGGAGACGGGCAGCTGCTCGGGATAGGTGATGGGCGGCACGACGACCTGTGCGCGCCGCTCGGCGGCCCGCGCGAGCTGGGCGGGGCTCACCTGCTGGCGGCGGGCGCCGCGCTGGTTGCCGCGCGTCGAGGTGCCCGACGCCGGACGCTCACCCCGGCCTCTCTTCTCACCTTCGGGAGTTCTCTCGCCGCGGGCCCGGTCGGTCGAGCTGCGGGGGGCCGAGTCCTGGCGACCGGCGGCCTGCTCGGCCCGCTCGGGGGCGGGGTTCTGCTCGCTGACCTGGGGCTTCGCCCGTCCGCGTCCTCCGCGTCGGCGGCGTGGGCTCGAGCCCGTGCGCGGCTCGCGTCCCGCCTCGCCCGTGGGGGTGCTCGCAGGGCTGTCCACGGCGGGTCGTGCGGGGCCGTGCGGTTCGGTGCTCACGACCAACCATTCTCTCAAGCGGTCGCAACTTCAATTGCCCCGGGCCCGTCGGGCACGTGCCGTGGCGAGGACGATCGGTCCGGTGCGTCGGCCCGTGGGAAGGCGTGGCGCTACGGTGACGACGTGAACTCCATGGCCGAGGTCGTCGGCGCAGCACTCCCCCTCGCAGTGGCCGTCGCGCTCAGCCCGCTGCCGATCATCGCCCTCGCGCTGCTCCTGACCTCGGACCGGGGGCGCGCCTCGGGCGTGACCTTCGTCGTCGGCCGGCTGCTCGCGCTCGCGGCCCTGCTCGGTGTCGTCGTCGCGGCGTCGGACGTCGTCGAGCACCTCCTGGGGTCGAGCGAGCTCCCCGCCTGGGTGCGGATCGTCCTGGGAGCCGCGCTCATGGTGCTCGGCCTCACGCAGTGGCGCCCGAAGCCCGAGGGGGAGGCGGCGAGCCTGCCCGGCTGGCTGGCCTCGATCGCGGACGCGTCACCTGCGCGCGGTCTCGTCCTCGGTGCGCTGGTCACTGTCGCCAACCCCAAGGAGCTCGCGTTCGTGCTCGCCGCAGGCGTCTCGGTGGGCGGTGCGGCGCTCGGGGTCGTGCAGGAGGTCGTGGTCGTGCTGGCGTTCGTCCTGGTGGGCGGGCTGTCGGTCGTGGTGCCCCTCGTCGCGACACTCCTGGCCCCCGCCCGCGTCGTGCCCTGGCTCGACCGCCTGCGCCAGTGGCTGACCGCGAACACGTCGCTCGTCATGGGCGTGCTCCTGCTCGTGATCGGGGCCACGGTGCTGGGGAACGCGATCGGGGAGCTGTAGGGCCTCGGGAGAGCCGGTCACAGAGGGCGGGTCGCCGTCGCCTCGGGCCTTGCGACCACCCCGCTCCGGGAGCACCCTGGGGGCATGGCCACGTCCTGGGTCGACCGGTGGCAGCTCGATCTCGATCAGCTGCGCTGGTACCCCGTGGCCCAGGAGATCCGCGCGGTGCACCGGGAGGACCCGACGCGCGTCGTGCTCCGCTCGACCGCAGCCCGGCTCGTCTGGGAGCCCTGGCGTCTGCTGCCCGTCTACGCGGTCCCCGCGGCCGACCTCCGCGCACCCCTCGTCAAGGGCGAGCACCAGGACGGGCAGGTGCGGCACGGCCTGATCCCGCACCCGCTGCACTTCGAGCGGCACACGTGCGCGGGCACCGAGCTGTGGTTCGGTGGACCGGACGGGATCCGCGGCCCGGGCGGGGCGGCCCCGTTCTTCCGTCCCGACGACGAGGGGCTCGCCGGTTACGTCATGGTCGACTTCCAGGCGTTCGACTGGTCCGCCGAGGACCAGCACCTCGCCGCCCACCCGCGCGACCCCTTCAAGCGGGTCGACGTCGTGCCGAGCTCGCGCCACGTCGTCGTGTCGCTCGGCGAGGTGCTGCTCGCGGACTCCTCCCGGGCCATGGCGCTCACCGAGACCTACCTGCCGCTGCGCTGGTACGTCCCGCGCGAGGACGTGCAGTGGGACGCCCTGACGCCGAGCACGACGACGAGCGACTGCGCCTACAAGGGGCACGCCCGCTACTGGTCGCTCGCGTCGGGCGACCCTGCCGGTGCGGACATCGGCTGGAGCTACGAGGACCCGTTGTCCGACGGCGAGAGGGTGCGCGGGTACGTCGCGTTCTGGTGCGAGCGCACCGACCTCACGCTCGACGGCGTGGAGATGCCACGCGCCGAGAGCCTGTTCTTCCCCCGCGGGAGACGGTGACCGGAGCGGCCGGCGGCTTCGGGCCGTCCCTCGGCGCACGGTGCTTCCCTACCGGTGTTGTCCTCACCGGTGCCGAGCATGCGGTTGGCGTTAGAAAACCCGCGGATCCGAACGCCAACCGC
>NZ_JBHXBO010000196.1:0-7814 GCF_042726775.1 Oerskovia sp. NPDC060287 | reverse complement strand
GTGCTCACCGAGCACCGGGGGCCTCCGTCGTCGTGCCGGGACTCCCCCGTGGCCGGTGCGCGGTACACCCTGGCCCCACAGCACCCCCTCGCCCGACCTACGGTGTCAGGGTGTCCTCACCTTGCTTCCCGGCCCGCGTCGTCACGGCGACGCGCATCACGCCGCACATGGTCCGTGTCCACCTCGAGGCCGTCGGCGACTGGAGGTGGACGACCGACGGGCAGGGCGACGAACGCATCGACCTCGCCTTCCCGTTCCCCGGCGAGACCGTCGCCGAGATCGCCTTCTTCAACCAGGACGACTACGGGGTCGTGCCCGTCGAGGGCACCGAGCCCCCGTGGCGTCACTACACGGCCCGCCGCGTGCACGACGCGGGCCGGACGATCGTGGTCGACCTCGCGGTGCACGACGGCGGCCTCGCGTCCGACTGGGCCGTGCGCGCCGAGCCGGGCCACGTGCTGGGCGTCTTCGCGGGCGGAGACTCGCGCAGCTACTACGACGCCCCCGACGACGCCGAGTGGCGTCTGCTCGTCGCCGACCCCACGGGCCTGCCGGGTCTGGGGCGCATCGTCGAGGAGCTCCCGGCCGGGGCCGTCGCGCACGCGGTCGTCGAGGTCCCCACGCTCGAGGACCGCCAGCAGCTCGAGACCCGGGGCGACGTGACCTACACCTGGCTCGTCACGGCCGAGGGCGCCCGCACGGGCGCCGCGCTCGTCGAGGCCGTGCGCGGCCTGTCCGTCCGGACGACGCCGGGCTACGCATGGGTCGCGTGCGAGAGCGCCGCGAGCCGTGACGTCCGCCGCACCCTGCGCACCGCGTGGGGCATGCCGCGCGACCGGCACCAGGTCGTCGGGTACTGGACCGCGGGAGCCGTCAACGTGCGCGCGGACCGCGACGACGAGGACGCGCAGCCGCACGAGCACGACCACGAGCACGACCACGCCGAGCCCGCGCACCAGCACTAGGCCCCGCCGGGGCGCCAAAGTGGCGGCCCGGCGCCCGGCACGTCTCCCAGGCCGTCCGTGCCGCGCGTACCCGCGGCCAGACCCGGGCCGACGGCCCCGTCCGCCGACGCGACGTCCTCCGTGAGGTGCGCGACGCCGTCGGCCACCTCGACCGGGACGACCGCCGGACGCAGGTGCGGCGCGAGCCACCTCGCCGCGACCTGGACGACGGGGCCGACGCCCAGCGCATAGAGGACCGTCGCCCACCCGAGTGTCCCGCCCAGCGCGAACCCGATCGCGACCACGAGGACCTCGATCGCGGTCTTGACGCGCCGCACGGGCCAGCCCGTGCGGGCGACCAGGCCCGTCATGAGGCCGTCCCGCGGACCGGGACCGAGCCGCGCGCCGAGGTAGGCGGCGGTCGCGACGCCGTTGAGCACCACGCCCGCGACCGCGAGCGTCACCCGGCCGGCCGTCGTGGGGTCGGGGTCGATGCGCTCGAGCAGCAGCAGGAACGGGTCGAGGGTCGCGCCGATCACGACGATGTTGGCGATCGTGCCGATCCCGGGGCGCTGGCGCAGCGGGATCCACAGCAGCATGACCACGACGCTCGCGGCCACGACGACCACCCCGAGCGGGAGCCCCGTGCGCAGAGCGACCCCCTGGTGGAAGACGTCCCACGGCATGGCGCCCATGCCCGAGTGGAGGAGCATGGCCATGGTCAGCGAGAAGCCGAAGAGCCCGAGCACGAGCTGGAGGGTGCGGCGGAAGGGGCTGAAGCCCTGGGTGATCGACACTCCCCCACTGTGCGGCATCAATGGACTGGTAATCCATAGCCAATTCGGCGAGAGTGGCCCCATGTCCACCTCGCTCGCCGCGCCCGCTCCCACGCTCCCTCCGGTGCACCGCCGGCTCTCTGCACCAGCGCTCGGCGCGCTCATCACGGGGTGGCAGACCGAGGGGCCCGCGTACGTCGCGCTCGCCGACGCGGTGCGTGGCGCGGTCCTGTCCGGCACGGTCGCCCCGCACACGCGCCTGCCGAGCGAGCGCGACCTCGCCGGGGCGCTGGGCGTGTCCCGGACCACCACGGCCGCGGCCTACGCGGCGCTGCGCGAGCGCGGGTTCGTCACGAGCCGCACGGGCGTCGGGACGGTCGCGGTCCTGCCGCGCCCCACGCGCCGCTCCCAGCCCCGGTGGTGCGGCGGTGACGCCCCGGTCCCCGTGGGCGTCGAGCCACCCGACGACCTGGTGGACCTGGGCCAGGCCGCCCCCGCCGCCCCGCCCCAGCTCCACGCGGCCTACGGGCGCGCGCTCGAGGCCCTGCCCGACTACCTGTCGGGCCGCGGGTACGAGCCGCTCGGCCTCCAGCCGCTGCGCGAGGCGATCGCGCACCGCCTCTCCGAACGCAGCACCCCCACGACCCCCGACCAGGTCCTCGTCACCACGGGCGCCCAGCACGCGATCTCGACGATCGCGCAGTCGGTCCTCGGCCCGCGCGACCGGGTCGTGGTCCAGTCCCCCACGTACGCGCACGGCATCGAGGCCATGGTCGGGCGCGGGGCACGCGTCGTCGGGTTCCCCGTGGGAGCAGGGCTGCCGGGCGACGGCCCGGGCTTCGACGTCGCGCTCTTCGAGTCGACGGTCCGCGCGGCCACCCCGCGGCTCGCCTACCTGATCCCCGACTTCCACAACCCCACGGGGTACAGCCTCACGCCCGACGAGCGTGCCGAGGTCCGCCGCATCGCGCTGCGCCACCGCGTGACCGTGATCGGCGACGGGACGCTCTCGGACATCGCGCTCGACGGCCCCGCGCCCGAGCCGCTCGCGGGCGACGGGTCAGCCACGAGCCACCTGCTCACGGTGGGGTCGGCGTCCAAGACCTTCTGGGGCGGGCTGCGCGTGGGGTGGGTCAGGGCGCACCCCGACGTCGTCGCGCACCTCGCCCGGACCCGTGCGGCGAGCGACATCGCGACCTCGGTCCTCGAGCAGCTCGCGGTGACCGAGCTGCTCGCCCGTCGCGAGGAGGTCCTCGCGGAGCGGCTTCCCCTGCTGCGCTCGCAGCGGGACCTGCTGCGCTCGGCCGTCACGGCCGCGGTGCCGTCGTGGCGCGTGGCGTCGCCCGCGGGCGGGTTGTCGCTGTGGATCGACCTGGGGCGTCCTCTCGCGCACGCCCTGACCGCGGCGGCGGCCGTGCGCGGCGTGGTGATCAACCCGGGGCCGTCCCTCACGCCCGACGGCGGAGCGACCTCGCGCGTCCGGCTCACCTTCGCGCCGGACGCCGAGGCGATCGGGCGGGCCGTGCCCCGGTTGGCGGCCGCGTGGGAGCACGTCGCGGGGTAGGTCGTCGTGGGGTAGGTCGTCGTGGGCGTGGGACGGGTCGGTCTGGTCTCGGTGCCGAGCATGCGGTTGCCGTCGCGAATCGCCTCCTGCCCGACGACAACCGCATGCTCGACCAGCGGCAACCGCATGCTCGGCGCGACAGACACAGGTTCGGGCACCGCCTCGTGCGTGGCCGTTAGGGTGACCCGATGCCCGCCGACGTGTCCTTCCGCGCCCCGACCGACCGGGACCGCGGGTCCGCCGACTACCTCGGGCTCCTCGCGTCGGCCAGCGGCCGCACCGGTTCGGCGTTGCAGAGTCTCGCGGTCGACGTGCGGGGCGGCCTGACGACGATCGTCGCGTTCGTCGACGGGCGGCTGGTGGGTCTCGCGTCGTACGAGGCGGGAACCACGGGCACGGTCCTGCGCCACCTCGCGGTCGAGCACGGCCACCGCGGGGCCGGGCTCGGGCGCCGGCTCGTGACGTCGGTCCGTGAGGCCGTGCAGGGGGCGCCGTTGCTCGCCGAGACGGACGACGACGCCGTCGCGTTCTACCGTCGGACTGGCTTCGCCGTCACGGCCTTGCCGCGCGACCCGCGCCGGCCCCACGTCCAGCGGTACCGCTGCGTCCTCGCCGCGGACGCCCGCTGAGCCGCGGCGACGCCCCGTGCCGGGCCGGCGGGGGCCGGTCGGAGTCCAGCAGCACCTCGGACGACAGGCTCACGCCGTGCGCAGCTCCACGGTGGCCGTCGCCTGGGCGCCGTCGTTCAGCAGGCGGGCCGCTGCCGCTCCCTGTGCCGCGAGGTCACGCCAGCTCTCGCCGAGCCACTGCTCGGCGTCGAACTGGTTGGTGAACGCCGGGCTCACGGGCGTCGTGAGAGCGCGCCCGTCCGCGTCGTCGAGCTCCCACACCCACTGGGGTCGGATCATCGTGCGCCTCCACCTCGAACCCCCTGGGCCGCGTCGCGCACCAGGGACCGGTTGATGCTCGCGGCCCAGAACGGGCCGTTGTAGATCATGCCGGTGTAACCCTGCACGAGGTCGGCGCCCGCCGCCAGGTAGGCGCGTGCGTCGTCGGCCGTCGAGATGCCCCCCACGCCGATGATCGTGACGTCCGGGCCGAGCCGACCGCGGAGGCGAGCGACGACGTCGAGCCCGCGCTCGAGCAGCGGAGGGCCAGAGAGCCCGCCCGGACCCAGGTCGTGCCCGATCGTCGTGTTGACCGCCACGACGCCGTCGAGCCCCAGCTCGAGCGCGAGGTCGGCGACCGCGTCGACGTCCTCGTCCGCGAGGTCCGGGGCGATCTTGACGAGCAGCGGGATGCGGCGTGCCCCGGCGGCGCGCGTCGAGTCGTCGGCTGCCTCGCGGACCGCCTGGAGGATGGGCCGCAGCGCCTCGGTCGACTGCAGGTCGCGCAGGCCCGGGGTGTTGGGCGAGGACACGTTGACGACCAGGTAGTCGGCGTGGGGCGCGAGGAGCGCGGCGCTCGTCGCGTAGTCGCCCGCAGCGTCCTCTGCCGGGGTGACCTTGGTCTTGCCGATGTTCGCGCCGATCATGACGGCTCGCCCGGACGCCGAGCGCCGCAGGGCCTCGAGACGCTGGGCCGCGGCCGCCGCACCCTCGTTGTTGAAGCCCATGCGGTTGCGGATGCCGCGCAGCGACAGCTCGCGCCACATGCGCGGCTTCTCGTTGCCGGGTTGGGCGTGCGCCGTCACGGTCCCGATCTCGATGAACGCGAAGCCCAGCATGGTCAGGCCGCGGATCGCCTTGGCGTTCTTGTCGAAGCCGCCCGCGAGACCGAACGGCGCCGGGAACGAGCGGCCGAGCGCCTGGACGCTGCCGGGGCCGTTCGCGCCACGGCCCAGGTACGGGGCCGCGGCGCCCTGGATGACCCCGCCCACGACGGGCGTGCGTCCCGCGAGGGAGATGACCGGGAACACCACCTCGTGCGCCTTCTCGGGGTCCATGTGCTTGAAGACGCCGTTGAAGAGGAGGGAGTACAGCCGGCTCATGCGGGATCCTTCGGTTCGGTGATGGAGGTCTGGGGCGGGCGCGTGCGCCACAGCCAGGTGAGGCCTACGACCGGCAGGACCAGCGGCACGAACCCGTACCCGATCCCGAAGTCGGACCAGACCGTGGGCTCGGGGAACGCCGCCGGGTCCAGCAGGGACCACGCGCCGACGGCGAGCACGCCCACGAGCTCGACGCTCACCGCGGTCCAGGCGACGGTCCGCGAGGTGCGCGACCCGCGCGCGAGCGCGACCGTCGCGACGATGTAGACCACGGCCGCGAGCGCCGAGAGGACGTAGGCGACGGGGGCCTCGTGCCAGTCGCGCAGGAGCTGGACGGACGCGCGCGCGGTCGCCGCGACGGCGAAGATCCCGTAGACGAGCACCAGGACGCGGCCGAAGCCGCTTCCCGTGGTGCGCGGCGTGTCCGGGGTGCGGGCGGTCTGGGGAGCCCCCTCGCCCGACGACGTCGCCGGGGTCGCGGGGTCGGGTGCGGTCTCAGGGGTCTCGGGGTGGGTCACGCCATCTCTCCTCAGGCGGTCCAGATCTGCCACAGCCGCCACTCGAGGAACGCGACCGTGATCGCGGCGACCGCGAGCACGACCGAGCTCCAGCGCGTGCGTTCGGCGAACGCCCAGACGGCGGCGACGGGCAGGATGAACAGGGCGGTGATCAGGTATCCCCAGAGCTTCACGGGGTCGGACGCCGAGCTCCCGGTCGCCGCGAGCACTCCGGCGACGATCATCTGCACGACGATCACGCCCTCGATGACGGCACCGCCCCACAGCTGCTTGAGGATCACGGCACGGTCGCGGGCGACGAACCACCCTGCCCAACCGGTGAGTGCCGCGCACAGCGCGACGGCGAGGAGGACGAGGGGGAGGACCACGACGCCGAGCCTACCGGCGCGGGGCCCACGGGCAGGAATCGTCCGACCGGCCCGCGCCGTGCGCGGGGGCGTGCCCGTCCCGCCGGTGGCCCGGCGGCCGGCAGCGGCTAGCATCGAGGCGTGGCTGAACTCACTCTCTCCAGCAAGAACCCGACCGGCGTGAAGGTCGACGCGCTCGTCGTCGGGACCCAGACGACGTCAGACGGCGTGGCCGTCGTGGGGGACGACCTCCCCCGCGACGTGGTCGCCGAGCTCGAGGCCCTCGCTCCGGCGCTGGGCATCACGGGCGCGCGCGACGAGGTCCGCACGGTGCCCGCGGGTGCCCACCTCAAGGCGGGCGTGCTCGTCCTGACGGGTCTCGGTGCCCGGGACGCCTCGGGCTCGTTCCCGGCCGAGACGCTGCGCCGCGCAGCCGGCGCGGCAGTCCGCGAGCTGACGGGGGCGTCGTCCGTCGCGGTCGCGCTCCCTGCCGCCGACGAGGCCGAGGTCGCGGCGATCGCCGAGGGTGCGCTCCTCGGGGCGTACTCCTTCACGCGCTACCGCGAGACCGCGGCCGGGGGCAAGGCAGCGGGGCCCGTCGCGACGATCGAGGTCCTCACCTCGCTCGCCCGCGGGGCCAAGGCCAAGGCTGCGGTCGAGCGGGCCGCGACGATCGCCGCGGCGGTCCACGCGACACGCGACCTGGTCAACACGGCCCCGAACGACCTGTTCCCCGCAGCCTTCGCCGACATCGCCAAGGCAGCGGCCAAGGGCACGGGCGTCAAGGTGACCGTGCTCGACGAGAAGGCCCTCGCGGCGGGCGGCTACGGCGGCATCCTCGCCGTCGGGCAGGGCTCCTCGCGCGGCCCCCGACTGGTGAAGGTCTCCTACTCCCCCTCGCGCCCGCACGCCAAGGTCGCGCTCGTGGGCAAGGGCATCACGTTCGACTCGGGCGGCATCTCGATCAAGCCTGCCAAGGGCATGGAGGCCATGAAGTCGGACATGGCCGGCGCGGCCGCCGTCCTGCACACCGTGCTCGCGGCCTCGAGGCTCGGGCTGCCGGTCGCGGTGACCGGGTGGCTCTGCCTCGCGGAGAACATGCCGTCGGGCACGGCCCAGCGCCCCTCGGACGTCATCACGATCCGCGGCGGCAAGACCGTCGAGGTCCTCAACACCGACGCCGAGGGGCGCCTGGTGATGGCCGACGGCCTGGTCGCCGCGATCGAGGAGAACCCGGACGTCGTGCTCGACGTCGCGACGCTCACCGGGGCACAGATGGTCGCGCTGGGCACCCGGGTCTCGGCCGTCATGGGCACCGAGTCCGTCCGCAGCGAGGTCGTCACCGCGGCCGAGGCCGCGGGCGAGCAGTTCTGGCCCATGCCGCTGCCCGAGGAGCTCGCCGCCTCCATGAAGTCGAAGGTCGCGGACATCGCGAACATCGGCGACCGGTTCGGCGGCATGCTCGTGGCAGGCCTCTTCCTCCAGGAGTTCGTCGGTTCCACGCCGTGGGCGCACCTGGACATCGCTGGCCCCTCGTTCAACGAGGGCTCGGCGTTCGGCTACACGCCGGTCGGCGGCACGGGCGTCGCGGTGCGCACCTTGGTCGAGCTGCTCGAGGCCCGCGCGACGAAGTAGGTCCTCCTGACGCAGCACAGGGCGGGCGCGACCTCGAGGT
>NZ_JBHXBO010000195.1:0-7857 GCF_042726775.1 Oerskovia sp. NPDC060287 | reverse complement strand
GATCGGGGCCCTTCGTCGTCCCGGTGGCCGGTCGGCCGTGCCCCGAGCCCCGGGTGCGCGACGGGATCTAGTCGTGCCCCGCGAGCGAGGCGAGCGCGGTGCGCCAGAGCTCCTCGGAGTGCTCGACCGCCTCGGGGGTGTCGTTGTTGTCCTGCCGGATCGTCACGCGTGTGCCCTTGGGGTCCGGAGCGAGCGTGATCGCGACCTCGTGGTGGTTCTCCGGGACGTCGGGTGCGCCGCTCGCGGGGGAGAAGTGCGTGAAGCGCAGCGTCCTGGGGCGGTCGACCTCGAGGACCGTGCCGTGGTCCTCGAAGTGCTTGCCCTGGTACTGGCCCTCGAACGTGATGGTGCTGCCCGGCTGGTAGTCCGTCTCCACGTTCGCGCCCAGCATCCAGGTCGCGGACGGGTGGACCAGCTCGGCCCACACCCTCTCGGGGCGGGCGGCGATGTGGATCGAGGCGGTGGCGACGAGTCCGGTCATGGGACCTCTCCTCCTTGAGCGGTTTCCCTCGACCGTAGCGCCTGGGGTAGCGAACGGCATGGTGGCACGCGACGGCTCACGGCCTCGCGGTGGGGTCGGGGCCTTCGGGGATCAGGGTGATCCGGGCAGTGAACCGTCAGGGCCCGTGCTGCCGTTCTCGTGAACAGGGAAGTGATCGAGGATTTCGTCGGTGTCGGCGTCGAGGATGACGATCGAGTTCGCCGGCCAGGTCGGTTCCGGCACGGGCACGTAGTTCGCGATGGGTTCCTGGGCGATGAGGTCGTAGGTCTCGACGAGGGTTCCGGTGCGCGTGTTGTACGTGGCTGTGCGCGGATGGTCGCGGTTCTCCTGCGGCCACTGGTCGAACGGGAGGATGCCTCCCGTCTCGCTGGCCGGGGTGCCGTTCCACCATCCCTCGTATCCGCCGACGGTGCCGGGACCGAGCAGCTCAGGGTCGATCTCATGACCGGGGGTGCCGAGAGGTTCTTCTGTCCACGCGTTCATGGTGGGGGTCGGGGTGGGACCAGAGGGGGTGAAAGGGGCCGCCGCGGGGTTCGTGTCCCGAGGAGACGAGGGGACGGCAGGTCCGAGGCTCGTGGCGATCCCCACCAGTGCAAGAGCTGCGACGCCTGCACCCGTCAGTCGCCGGGCGCGCTGGCGCGAACGCACCCGGGCGGTCACGGCTCCTGGGTCGAGCGGGGAACGGACGGGTGCGGTGTCGACGATCTGTCGCAGCGTCGCGGCGAACTGTTTATCACTCATACGTAGGTTCCTCCCCGAGGGCCCGGCGCAACGCGCTCAGGCCTCGCGACGCGTTGGACTTCACCGTGCCGCGGGCGACTCCCAAGGTCTCGGCGGTGTCGGCCTCGGACATGTCGAGCAGATACCGCAGGACGACCGCGCGGCGTTGCTTCGGCGGCAGGGCGGCGACGGCCCTGGTGATCCGGTCACGTTCGGCGACCGCCGCCTCGGCCCCGGCGATCGGTGCGCCCTCCGTCTGGGCGGTCAGCACTTCGCGGCGGGTGCGCCGCCAGCCGTCGATGCGCAGGTTGAACAGGGTTCGCCAGGCGTAGCCGGCGGGATCGTCGACGGTCGCCCAGTCCCAGCGGCGCCAGACCCTCTCGTAGGTCTGCTGCACCAGCTCCTCGGCACGGTGATGGTTGCCGGACAGCAGATGGGCGCTGCGGTAGAGGGCATCGTTCGTCGACGCGACGAACGAGGTGAACGCCGCAGCCTTGCTGGCATCTGCCACCACGGCCAGGGACCTCGTGTCCTCGTCCTCGAGCGTCGTGTCGATCGTCCTGCCCCCCGTCGTCAGCATGCTCCCTCCCCCTGAAGACGCAGGACGCCCGCCGGAGGTTGCATCGAGTCGTGGACGAATCGTGTCACGGCCCAGGGCGGCTCCTCGTCACCGAGCCCATGGCCGATCCGCGTGGCCACCTATCGCGGCGGTGCTGCGGGCCGCGCCCGGGGGTGAGGACGTGACCCGCTGGGGCTTCCGGGGAGCGGAGCCGCGTTCTAGCGCACCCCGAGCGGGACCCGCTGCCCCCGGTGGAGACGTTCGATCACGGTCGAGTACGCCGCGATCATCCGGGTGTGGCTGAACCGCGGACGGCTGCGCAGGAGCGCGAGGCTCAGCTCGTCCCGTCGTCGGGCCGCCTCCTCCCACGCCGCGCAGACCGCGGCCGGGTCCCTGGGGGTCACGAAGCCGATCCCGTCGACGATCGACGCGGCGTCGCCCACGTCGGTCGTGGTCGGGACGGCCCCGCTCATGGCCCCCTCGATGAGGCACAGCGGTGCGGCCTCGCCGAACGACGAGGTGAGCGCGACGACGTCGGCCACCCCGTACACCGACTCCATGTCGCGGCGAACGCCCAGGAGATGGACCCGTACCAGCAGGTCCGGGCGATCCGCGAACGAGGCCCGCAGGTCCTCCCTCAGCGCCGGGTTGGTCGGGCTCATCCCCGCGCCGCACATCAGCACGTGCCCCGACGGGTTCCGTGCGAGGAACGCCCGGGCAGAGCGGACGAACAGGCCCACGTCCTTCATCTCGTCGTAGCGCGCCGCGAACGCGACGACCGTCGCGTCGGGCGGGACGCCGAGCATCCCGCGTCGGGCTGCGCGACGGCGCGGGGCCAGCGGGCGGAACCGCGCCAGGTCCACGCCGTTCGGGATCACGTGGAGGAGCGACGCCGGCACCCCGGCGGCGCGGTAGGCGTCCCGGGTCGACTCCGCGCAGCAGACGGCGCCGGCCAGGCGGCCGCCGGCGACCGTCGCGAGCAGGTCGTCGAGCGCCGGACCCTGGTGCTCCGGGTCCGACCGGTGCAGGCACGCGATCACCGGGCGTTCCGGGAACCCGTCCTGGTTGACGAGCCGCAGGGGCTGCTCCTTGAGCGACAGGACGACGTCGGACCGCGAAGCGAGCTCTGCTGCCGTGGCCAGCTCCGCCTCGGTGAATCCCCGCGAGGTGGGGGCGTCCCCGGACCCCGGGTGCCGACCCAGCGAGGTGACCTGGATCCCCGCGGCGCGGAGCGCCTGGTACCGCGGGTCCTCGGTCATGGGTTGGAGCAGCCCCTCGCGCAGGACCTCGTGGTGGATGCTCAGGACCGAGTGCGCCTGTCGGCCCCCGCCGTGCAACCCGGTGATGACCGCGCTGTGCAGCACTCGTGCCCCGCCGCTGAAGAAGCCCTCGTAGATCGACTGGACCCGCAGTCCGTCACCTGCTGACATGGCGTCACCTCCGTCGCCAGGATCGGGCACCACGATGTCCGACGCGTGGCGATCCTGTGACATCGGCATGACGTGTGCGGCCAGGTCCGGCCTCGACGAGGCGTCCGCGCGTCGCCGCGCCCTCAGCGGACTGCCGCGTACGCCGCCGCGAACCGCGGGAGGCTGGCCTCGAGCGTCCTCAGGCTCGCGGTGAGCGAGATGCGGAAGCGGCCGGGCGTCTCGAAGTACTTGCCGCCCAGGACCAGGACGTCGTGCTCGGCGAGCAGGGCCTCGAACGCCCGGTCGTCGGGCACGGGCGAGCGGGGGAAGAGGTAGAACGTGCCCTCGGGGCTGTGGACGTCGTAGCCGATCTCGCGCAGGCCGGCGACCATGAGGTCCCGCTTGTGCTCGTAGAGCGCGACGTCGAACGGGATCTGCTCGAGCAGGGGCAGCGCGTGCTGCAGCACCGCGTTGGGGAACGCGTACCCGATCGCGATCTGGAGCGCCTCGATCGCGGGCCGCAGGTCCTCCCGGCCGGGCAGGGTCGGTGGGACTGCGAGGTACCCGATGCGCTGGCCGGGCGCGAGCAGCGTCTTGCCGTAGCTGTAGGCAAGCAGCGACCACGGGTACACCTCGGTGGGGCTGTGGAACGGCGTGCCGTCGTAGACGATGCGGTGGTACGGCTCGTCGGAGACCACGAAGATGCGGCGCCCGTTCCGGTGGGAGGCCTCGTCGAGCAGCGCCGCGAGGCGCCGCAGCTGCTCGACGGGGTAGACCCGCCCGGTCGGGTTGTTGGGCGTGTTGACCAGGACGACCCGGGTCCGGGACGTGATCGCGCCCGCGATCGCGTCGAGGTCCAGGTCGAAGGTCTCGGGCAGGATCGGGACCTTGACGGGGGTCAGCCCGGCCTCGCGCACGATCACCTCGTACGCGAACCACGGCGGGACGCTGTAGACGACCTCGTCGCCCGGGTCGGTGACGAGCTTGAGCGCGAGCGCGAGGGCCGTGAAGCCGCCCGTGGTGAGGTGGACGTCGTCGGGCTCGAACGGGACGCCCACGACGCCTCGCAGTGCCGCGGCTGCCGCCGTGCGGGCCGCGGGCTCGCTGACCTTGTAGCCGAACCAGTGCTCGTCGCGCGGGACGGCGCTCGCGCGCAGCGCGTCGACGTACTCGGCCGGGGCCGGGTCGTGCGGGTTGCCGAACGTGAGGTCGAGGACCCCGGGCCGTGCGCGCCGCTCGGGGTAGACGTGTGCGAAGAACCCGAGCAGGTGGTCGAACGGGGTGGACCGTGCGAGGTCTGCAGCGCGTCGGGAGATCGTCTCGTCGGCCATGGGAGCTCCTCGCTCGGGCGACGGCGGTGCCGGGAGGTGGGTCGCCGGGGCGGTGGTCGGCCGGCGAGAGGTGGCCGGGAGGCCACGCGGGACACGTGATTCCACGCTAGCACCGGGCTCGCGGGCCGGCCGGGGGACGGGGGAGGCCCGACGGCGCTGCTCACCCTGCGGCAGGCAGCGTCCATCGCGGGGACCGTGCTCGGGCAGGATGTCGATCACGGGCACGCGTGCCGTCAGTGCGTGCTGGCCTCTCGCGCCGTGCTGGTGCGTGCCCGGTCGAGCAGATAGTCCTGCTCCACCGTGTTCTGCGTGCGGGCCGCTGCCGAGCGGAAGGCGACGGCCGCGTCGGCATGGCGGCCCAGGTCGTCGAGCAGGTGGGCGCGTACCGCGGGCTCTCGCGCGCCTGCGAGGGGGTCGTCGGCGAGCCCGTGCTCGCGGTCGAGTGCGGCGAGCAGGTCGAGCCCGCGCTGCGGGCCGAATGCCCGCGCGACGGCCACGACGCGCGACAGGCGGACCGGGCCGGACGGTGCGAGGCGCTCGAGCCAGAGGTAGAGCGCGGCGATCTGCGCCCAGTCGGTGTCGGCGTCGCTCGTCGACGTGGCGTGGACGGCGGCGATCGCGGCTTGCACCTGGTACGGCCCGACGGTCCGGAGTGGCCACACGGCATCGATGATCGCGCGGCCCTCCTCGATCATCCGCTGGTCCCAGCGCGACCGGTCCTGGTCCTCGAGGGGCACCAGGTGGTCGTAGGCGTCGGTCCGGGCGTCACGTCGCGCCTCGGTGAGGAGCATGAGGGCGAGGAGCCCGGCGACCTCAGGGTCCCGGGCGCTGTGGGACCGGGCGAGCCGGGTGAGCCGGATGGCCTCGTGGGAGAGGCCGACACGGCCGAGGCTCGTCCCGGAGGAGGCCGTGTAGCCCTCGTTGAACACGAGATACAGCACCCACAGCACGGACGCGAGGCGTGCGTCGCGGTCGGCCGAGGTGGTGGGGACGAAGCGGGTCCCTTCCCGGCGGAGCTGCTGCTTCGCACGACTGATCCGCGTCCCCATGGTCGCCTCGCTCACGCCGTAGGCATGAGCGACCTCCGCCGTCGTCAGGCCGCCCACGGCGCGGAGCGTCAGCGCGACCTGCGAGGTCGGGCTGAGGGACGGGTGGGCGCACAGGAGCAGCAGGGTGAGGCTGTCGTCGTCGTCGATCACCTCGCGGCCCGACGCCTGCTCCGCGAGCGCCGCATTCCCGACCGTCCGCTCGCGGCGGTGGCGCGCCTGCTCGGAACGCAGGAGGTCGATCATCCTGCGGTACGCCACCCGCACGAGCCAGGACCTGGGCTCGACCGGAACGCCCTCGAGGGGCCACCGGGTGCTCGCGACGAGCAGCGCTTCCTGGACGGCGTCCTCGGCGACGTCGAACCGGCTGAACCGGCGCACGAGCGCACCGAGGACCTGGGGTGCCTCGGAGCGCAGCAGGTCCTCGATGCTCGGGTCCACCTCTGGTGAGGGCGTCATGCCGCGAAGTCGTCGCCCATGATCGGTCGGATCTCCATCGGCTCGCCCAGGACCGCGACCATGCGGCTGACGACCTCGACGGCCCGCTCGTGGCTCGCGCAGTCGATGACGGCAAAGCTTGCGAGGACCTCCTTGAGCTCGGCGAACGGGCCGTCGGTCGCGACGACCCTGGAGCCGGTGCGGCGCACCGTCGTGCTCATCGCGGGATGGCCCAGGCCCTCGCTCGACACGAACTCTCCGGTCCGGCGAAGCTCCGCCTCGAACTCCTGGTAGGCCGCGAAGGCCGCGAGGGCCTCGTCGGACGGCGTGTCGGCGGAGCCAGCGTCCCATGCGGCGGTCGGGGTGTATCCGAGCAACAGGTACTTCACGTGGTTCTCCTTCGGAGGTTTGCTGGTCGGGCTCGAGACCAGACTCTCAGCCGAGGGCACGAGTCCGCAGCCGCAGGGCGAGGACCGTGGTCCAGGTGAAGGCGATCAGCCCGTTGGCCGCGACCTGGAGGCTCGCGGTCTCGGGCGAGATGGGTACGAGCAGCACCAGGCCCACGATCCCGTGGCCGACCGCAGCCGACACCTGACGGGCACGCACCGCACGGACCGTGAGTACCACGGCCGCGGCGGCGAGCGCGGTGAAGGCGACGGCGGCGGCCACCGAGTGTGCGACGCCGTGCCAGGACATCGAGTCTGCCGGTCCGTCGGGCGTACCGACGGGAAAGCCGTTCTCCGGGTCCATGACGAAGACCCCCGCGAGTACGAAGCCGACCCCGGCGATCCCCAGCAGCACGGGGACGGCGCGCCGTCCGACTCCCTCGGTGACGATCCGTCGGTGCGTCACCGCCAGGGCGAGGAGCCCGAGGCTGGTCAGGGCGAAGGTGAGGATCTGGACCCAGCCGAGGTCTCCGGTGGAGAGCTGGCTGAGCGGGTGGATCCGCAGGTCGAAGCCCTCCCGGGCGAGGGCCTGCGCACTCGCC
Source organism: Oerskovia sp. NPDC060287 (assembly GCF_042726775.1). Classification (NCBI taxonomy): domain Bacteria; kingdom Bacillati; phylum Actinomycetota; class Actinomycetes; order Micrococcales; family Cellulomonadaceae; genus Oerskovia; species Oerskovia sp. NPDC060287. Next base: position 864 of record NZ_JBHXBO010000195.1, on the reverse strand, counting down.
GAGGCGACGAAGAGCGGACCTGCGGCTGCGGCCGCGACCAGCAGGCGTCTGGTGCTCGAACGGTCCGCCGCCGCCGTCTGTGTGCGGTCGGTGCCGAGCGTCGGTGCCTTCAGGGACGGTGGGAGCGGGATCTGCCATGACATGACGTTCTCCTTCGGTGGCGGGGCGGTTCACGGCTACCTCGTGACCGCAGCCCGGGTCTTGACACCCTTGAGGTGTGATGTGTGTCACAGTCTCTGAATGTCGAGGCGTGCGGAGACGTGACGAGGTGTCCACGACTGCGGCCGACCGGACGTGGCGCCGAGACGAAGGAGAACGACCATGGACAGCACGAGCACCCCCGCCGAGACGACGGGCGCGAGCGCGACCGTCCCGACCGGATCAGCGGACATCGACGCCTACGGGCTCGACGGCCAGGCGCCGCCCAGCGCAGGGCTCCGTGCCCTGGAACGACTCGTCGGGACCTGGCGTGTGACCGGCGGCGCCGAGGGCGAGGTCACGTACGAGTGGATGAAGGGTGGGTACTTCCTCCTCCAGCGCGTGCGGCTCGACCAGTTCGGGCAGGAGATCACGGGACTCGAGGTGATAGGCAACCTCCACCCGTTCGGCGAGCCCGTCGGCGAGGACGTCGTGTCCCGCTTCTACGACTCCCTCGGCAACACGCTCGACTACGTGTACGACATCACCGGCGACACCTTGACCATCTGGGCAGGGGGCAAGGGGAGCCCCGCGTACTTCGAGGGGACCTTCGACGCCGCCGACCGGGTGGTCGTCGGCGAGTGGGTCTATCCGGACGGGGGCGGCTATCCGTCGACGATGACTCGACTCTGACGACCCGCGTCCGCGCGGCCGCGGTCGTGGTCG
>NZ_JBHXBO010000194.1:0-7866 GCF_042726775.1 Oerskovia sp. NPDC060287 | reverse complement strand
CCCGGGCGCCCCACCCGCACCGTCCCGAGGGATCAGACGTCGTCGGACGTCAGCTCGAGGGTCTTCGCGAGGTCGAACAGCGGCTTGTACGTGTCGACGTCGACCTCGACGAGCGGGCCCGCCGGGTCGACGTCGAGGAACGCGCCGATGGCCTCGACGTCGGCCGTGTCGAGCGTGAGGAGGGCGTCGCGCACGGCGTCCTTGAACTCCTGGCTCTGCGAGCCGGCGACCGTGATGGGGTCGTTCGGGATGGCGTCGGACTCCCAGATCTGGCGGTACCTCGAGGAGTCGAACGTGCCCTCGCGCTCGGCGGTCGCGAGCGTCTGCGAGTTGATCTGGGCCGCGTCGACCTGGCCGTTGGTCAGGGCGAGGAGAGCCTCGGGGTGGCCGCCCGCGTAGGTGATCTCGACGTCGGACTCGCTGAGACCGGCGTCGAGGATCGCGAACCGGGGCAGGGCGTCGCCCGAGGTGGAACCGGTCGAGCCCAGCGCGAGCGTGTGGCCCGGCAGGTCGTCGATGCTCTGGACGGGCGAGTCGACGGGGACCCAGATGCCCGCGGTGTAGCTCGAGAGCGTCCCGTCGGCGAGACCGAACGACGCGAGGGGCTCGGCGTCGGCACGCTCGCTCGCGAACACGAACCCGAGCGGGCCGAACTGGGCGAGCTCGAGCTTGCCGTTCTCCATGGCGAGGACCTCGGCCGAGTAGTCCTCGACGATCGTGAGGTCGACGGGGCAGTCGAGCTTCTCGGCGAGCGCGTCGGCGAGGTGCTGGTAGGCGGGCTCGAGCTTGGCAGGGTCCTCGTAGGGCTCGATGCCGAAGCGGATCGCGCCGTTCGGGCACGTCGCCGAGGCGGCGCCGTCGGCGCCGGTGCCCGCGTCTGCGGTGCCGGTCGAGCACGCGCTGAGCGTGCCGAGGAGCAGTGCGGCGGCGAGGACCGAGGTGGCCTGGCCGGTGCGGCTGCGGTGCATGTCTTCTCCTGGTGTGGGGGTTCGCGAGAGAGGCTGGTCTGGTCGGTGGAACGGGTGAGGCGGGTCCGTCAGAGGAAGCTGTCGAGCACGCGCGGGGCGAGCCCGAGCGCGGTGGTCATGCCGATGCCGGACGTGACCGACACGGCGCGCACGCCCGGCATGGGCGTGGCGTTGAGGAACGGCGCGGGTGCGGAGGCGTAGACGCCCTGCCAGCGCTCGCGGACCGTGAGGGGGCCCGTGCCAAAGAGCCGCGCGGCCTCGGTGAGCAGGAGCTCGTCGAGGGCCTCGGGGTGGAACGGCCCGGGCGTGGTCGCGTACGTGTGCGTGTCGCCGAGCGTGAGCGTCCCGTCGGGCCGCTGCGTGACCATGAGGTTCACCGCGGCGTCGATCAGGGCGGGGTGCTGGGCCGTGAGGCGCTCGCGGACCGCGGCGAGCGCGGGGGAGAGGCGGAAGCCGTTGTACCGGAGCATCGAGGTGCCCGTGAAGATCGCGGGGTCGATCTCGCGCGGCCCGCCGGCTGCGCCCGCCGGGGCGTCGACGCGCAGCATCTGGAGCGTGCAGCGCTGGATGCCCGCGGTGCGGGCCGTGTCGGGGAAGAACCGGTCCACGTCGTGCCCGACGGCGAGGATCACCTTGGTCGTCACGACGTCGCCCCGGGAGGTGCGCACGAGGGTCACGCCGCTGCCCGCCTCGAATCCCTGGACCGTGGTGGACCACGCGACGTGGGCACCACGCTGCTCGGCGTACCAGCGGGCGATCGCGGGGACGGCCTCGCGGGGGTCGACGCGGATGTCCTGGGGCAGGAACGCGCCGCCGAGGACCTCGTCGGGGTCGCCGGGGACGCGGTCGAGGACGGCGTCGCGGTCGAGCAGGCAGGCGTGGCCGTCGCGGACCTGGGCGAAGTCCTGGAGGACCTGCATCTCGTCGTCGGCGCGCGCGACCACGACGGTGCCGGACTCACGGAGCCAGAAGTCGGCCTCCTTGGCGAGCTGGATCCAGCGCTCGCGGGCCGTGAACGCGTAGGTGAGGGCCTCGCCGTCCTGCGCGGTGAAGCACCCGTGCCCGAAGTTGCGGACCGAGGCGCCGACCGCGCGGTCGTCGCGCTCGACCACGAGGACCGAGAGTCCTCGACCGACGGCCTCGACCGCGTGCGCGAGCCCGACGATGCCGGCCCCGACGACCACGAGGTCGACGCGGGCGGGGAGGTCGGGCCCGGAGCGGCTGGTCGTGCCGGGGTGGGTCGTCGGCCGGGCGGGCGACGGGACGGACGGGGAGCCCCCGGTGCGGGGGGCGGTGCGGGGGGCCGTGCCGGGTGTGCCCGTCGAGGCGGCCCGGGACGGCGATGGTGTGCTGCTCACGACACGGACACTGCCGTGCCGTCCGAGCCGCGATCAAGCGAATCCGGCACTTGTCCAGACAAGTTTTCGGAGTGTTCACCTGCGGTTGGCGCTCTGTGTGCCGGGTTCATTCGACCGTCACCCGTTTCTCGGTCCACCGTGGAACGGGCGCCTGTATGGTCAAGTCATGGCACCGTCCTCGTCGTCCCCGCATGCTGTCCCGCCACCCGGAGCGGGCGTCCCGTCCCGCCCGCCGCACGCGGCCACCGCACCCCACCCGCCCCACGGCCCGCTGCACCAGCACGTGCTGGGAGAGCTGCGCCGTCGGATCGTGTCCGGCACGTACGCGATCGGCGACTCGTTGCCCTCCGAGTCCGCGCTGTGCGCCGAGTTCTCGATCTCGCGCGGCACGGTCCGGCAGGCGCTCGGGACGCTGCGCAGCGAAGGGCTCATCGGCGGGGGGCAGGGGCGACCGCCGGTCGTGCGCTCGCGAGCGGTCCCGCAGCCCTTCGAGACCTTCCTGTCCTTCAGCCGCTGGGCCGCGGGGGTGGGGCGCGTGCCCGGTCAGCGGACCGTCGAGGTCGCGCGCCGCGGCGTGCACGGCGTCGCGGCCGACGCCCTGGGCCTCGAGGAGGGCACGCCCGTGGTCGAGGTCCTGCGCCTGCGCCTGCTCGACGGCGTCCCCGCGATGGTCGAGCGCGACACGTTCATCGAGCCCGTCGGGCGCCTCATCTTCGAGTTCGACCCGGACACGGGCTCGATCTACGACCACCTCATCTCACGCGGTGCGGACCTGCACGCGGCCCGGCACGTGATCGACGCGGTCGCGGCCGACGAGACCGACGCCGACCTCCTCGAGGTCGCAGCGGGCGCCCCGCTGCTGCGCGAGCGCCGCACCACGCGCAACGCCGCGGGCGTCCCGGTCGAGTACGCCGACGACCGCTACCTGCCCGAGCTCGCGGCCTTCACGATCGACAACACCCAGGACACGTCGCTCTCGATGGTCCGTTTCCCGACGGCGTCGGCCGCCGCCGCGTCGCTCGTGTCGCCCACGGCCGGGCTCGACCCTTTCACCGCTGGCACGGCTGGCACGGCCGGCCCAGCCGGCCCTGCTGGCACTGCCGGCACAGCCGAGAGCGCAGCCACCACAGGCCCCGCAGCCACCGACCCGAACCAGGAGCCCACCGCATGACCAGCACGACCAGTACCTCCACGACCAGCCCGGCCACGCCCGCCGCCCGCCGGCCCCTCGTGATCGAGCTCGTCGCGCTCGACATCGCGGGCACGACCGTCGAGGAGGGCGGCGCGGTCTACGAGGCGCTGCACGCGGCGGTCCTCGAGCACGGGAGCGGCGCGACGTCGTCGGACATCCAGCACTGGATGGGGGCCGAGAAGCGCGCGGCCATCACGGCCCTGCTCGCGATCGGCGCCAGCACCCCCGGCGCGCCGGGCGACGCTCCCGACGACGCGACGGTCGACGCCGCGTTCGCGCGCTTCACCGCGCTCCTCCAGGAGGCCTACCTGCTGAACCCGCCGACCCCGATCCCCGGCGCGCCGGAGGCCTTCGCGGCCCTGCGCGCCGCGGGGGTCAAGGTCGCGCTGACCACGGGCTTCACGCGCGAGGTGACCCAGGGGATCCTCGACGTGCTGGGCTGGACGGTCGCGGCCGGCGCCGAGCAGTGGCTCTCGCCCGAGGTCACGCTCGACGCCGTGACGTGCGCCGACGAGGTGCCGCTCGGACGTCCCGCGCCCTACATGATCCACCGCGACATGGAGCGCACGGGCGTGCTCGACGTCGCGCGCGTGCTCGCCGCGGGGGACACAGTGCTCGACCTGCGCGCGGGAGTCAACGCGCGGGCCGGGGCGGTCGTCGGGGTGCTCACGGGCAAGCTCGGCGCGGCGGACCTGGGGCGTGAGCGGCACGACTTCCTGCTCGACTCGGTCGCCGAGCTCCCCGGGCTGGTGGCGCGGCTCAACGCCTGACGCCGGCGCGGTTCCGGGTCCGGGGTCCTGCGTCGGGGGGCCCGCGTCGCGCCGAGCACGAGGTTGCGTTCGTTCTCACGCTGAGAACGACCACAACCTCGTGCTCGGCACCCGCAGGAGCCGCCGGCACCCGCAGCACCCGCCGGCACCCGCAGCACCCGCCGGACCCGCCGCACCCCTCAGCTGCGCGTCACGATCCAGCCGTCGCCCGTCCCGCGCGCGACGTGCAGCGTCGCGCTGCCGGGGCTCAGGACGCGGTTGGCGATCGAGAGGTCCTCGCTGCACACGTCGGCCTGGGCCAGGCGCAGGGTCGCGGTGTGCGCGACCTCGTTGTTGTTGACGAACACGAGGTAGCCCGTGCCGACGTCGACCGTGTTGGGGAGGTCGCCCGTGACCGGTCCGGCGTCGCTCCCGGCGGCCTCGGCGACCTCGGTCACATCGTCACCGGGGCAGACGATCACGGCCTTCTGCCAGTCGAAGTGGGTCGTGCTGATGAGGTCGAGCTCGCCGTCGGCACGGCCTGCGGCCTGGACCCCCGCGAGCACGGTCTCGTCGAGGTCCTGGGCGGGCTCGGACCCGCAGCCTGTCAGGAGCAGCCCGACGGCGGCGCACACGGTCAGGGCGGGGAGGGGAACCTTGGGCACGGCTCCAGTATGCGCCCGACACGGAGACGCACCTGGGCCCCCCGCCGTGATAGGACGGTGCAGTGACCACCGACTCCGCGAGCGCCCCCGACCAGCCGGGCGCCACCCCCTTCCACGACCTCGACGAGTACATCGCGATCCCCCGCACGGGCGGCCTCGTGATGTCCCCGGACGGCCGTCGGCTCGTGACGAGCGTGTCGACGCTCGACGCGAAGCGCACGGCGTACGTCTCGGCCCTGTGGGAGGTCGACCCCACCGGCGAGGCCCCGGCCCGTCGCCTGACCCGGAGCACCAAGGGTGAGTCCGGCGCGGCCTTCACGGCCGAGGGCGACCTGCTCTTCACGTCGGCCCGCCCCGACAGCGACGCCTCGGCGACCAGCGAGGGCGACCCGACCTCGGCCCTGTGGCTCCTGCCCGCGGCCGGCGGCGAGGCACGCGTCGTCGCGTCCGCCCCGGCCGGGGTCTCGGCCCCGCTCGTCGCGCGCAGCGCGCCCGTCCTCTCGCTCGCGGCCGACGTCCTGCCCAGCGCGCGCGACCTGGCCCACGACGCCGAGCTGCGCAAGACCCGCAAGGACAAGAAGGTCGCAGCGATCCTCCACACGGGGTACCCCGTGCGGTACTGGGACCACGACCTGGGGCCGTCCGAGCCGCACCGGTTCGTGGCCGACCTCTCGCACCTGACGGACGAGCCGGCGCGTCCGCTCCCGGCGCCCGCGGGCACCGACGGGGAGGACGCCACGCCCGAGCTCCCCGCGGGGCGCGTCGAGCTGCGCGACGTGACTCCCGCCGTCGGGCCCGCGCTGCGCGAGCACTCCGCGGACCTGTCCGCGGACGGGACCACGCTCGTCACGTCCTGGTCCGTGCCCGGGCCGGACGCCTCTCAGCGCTCGATCCTCGTGGCGGTCGACACCTCGACGGGCGAGCGTCGCACGCTCGTCGACGAGCCCGGCGCCGAGGCGTCCTCGCCCGTGATCTCGCCCGACGGCGCCTGGGTCGTGTTCGTCCGCGAGACCATCACGACGCCGCAGGCGGCGCCCGAGCAGAGCCTCGCCGTCGTGCCGCTGCGCCCGGGTGACGGCTCGGACGGCGACCCGAGCGACGGCGCGAACCACGGTCTGCGCTCGCTCGCCGCGAGCTGGGACCGGTGGCCCACGTCGGCGGCGTGGCTGCCCGACGGCTCGGGCCTGCTCGTCACGGCCGACGACGACGGGCGCGGCCCGGTCTTCCACGTCGCCTTCACGCCCGACGGCTCGGGCGAGGACGGTACGGTCTCCCGCCTGACCTCGGACGACGCGATGTTCACCGACGTCCGCGTCGCGCCCGACGCCTCGGCCGCCTACGCCCAGCGCGTGAGCTACCTCGAGCCCTCGCACCCCGTGCGGATCGAGCTCACGGACTTCCTCGCGGCCCCCGCGGGCGAGCGCACGCCCGTCGCGGCGACCGCGCTGCGCGGCCCGGTCGCGAGCCCCGACCTGCCCGGCACGCTGACCGAGATCGAGACCGCCGCGTCGGACGACGTGCGCGTCCGCGGCTGGCTCGCGCTGCCGCACGGTGCGAGCGCCGAGGACCCCGCGCCGCTGCTGCTGTGGATCCACGGCGGCCCTCTCGGCTCGTGGAACGCGTGGAGCTGGCGGTGGAACCCGTGGATCCTCGTGGCCCAGGGCTACGCGGTCCTGCTCCCGGACCCGGCGCTGTCCACGGGCTACGGCCAGGACTTCGTGCAGCGCGGCTGGGGCTCGTGGGGCGCGGCCCCGTACACCGACCTGCTCGCGATCACCGACGCGGCCGAGGCGCTGCCGGAGATCGACGAGACCCGCACGGCCGCGATGGGCGGGTCGTTCGGCGGGTACATGGCGAACTGGGTCGCCGGCCACACGGACCGGTTCAAGGCGATCGTCACGCACGCGAGCCTGTGGGCGCTGGACCAGTTCGGCCCGACGACGGACGCCGGCTACTACTGGCAGCGAGAGATGACCCCCGAGATGGCGTCCGAGCACTCGCCGCACCGGTTCGTCGCGGACATCGTGACGCCCATGCTCGTGATCCACGGCGACAAGGACTACCGCGTCCCGATCGGCGAGGGCCTGCGCCTCTGGTACGAGCTGCTGTCGGCGTCGGGCCTGCCCGCGGCCGCGGACGGGAGCACCGACCACCGCTTCCTGTACTTCCCCGACGAGAACCACTGGGTGCTCCAGCCGCAGCACTCGGTCGTCTGGTACCAGGTGGTGCAGGCGTTCCTCGCGGAGCGCGTGCTGGGCGTGGCCCCGGGCGAGGGCGCGGCGGAGCTCCCGACGACGCTGGGCTGACCGAGGTCCGACCCCCCGCGGGGTCGGACTGAGCTGTTCCGCCCGTGCGGGGAGGCGCGGTCGCCGTGCGGGAGGCGCGAGGTAGAACGTGGTGCGCGAGGTAGTGCGTATCGCGTTCTACCTCGCGCACTGCGTTCTACCTCGGCGGGAGTTCGCCCGGGTAGCACGCCCCCACGGGTGAAGGCCCGACAGCGTCACGTGCCGGGCGTGGGCGACCCGTGCGCTAGTGCGACATCCTCCGGTGCGGTGGGAGGTGCCGGTCGTGCGCGGCTCGGACCATCTCGACGATCATGAACACGATGATCGAGGCGATCAGCACGATCCCGAAGAGCAGGAACCAGTTGGCGGGGCCCGACCCCGTCGGGACGTAGATCGCAGCATCGACGTTGCTGGCGAGCATGAGGCCGGACATGTCGACTCCTCCCTGACCGGGGAGCTCCGGGGCGGAACCCCTTCCTCCCAGGATGCACCCGGACGCCGGGGTCGCACCCGGTGAGACCGACTTCCGGGGGCTGAGCATCCTGGGCACGGCCCTGAGGTGAGGTCCGGGCGCCGGGCCCTGTCGAGAACGAGGTCTGCCGAGAACGAGGTCTGCCGAGAACGAGGTTGTGGTCGTGATGGAGCCCAT
>NZ_JBHXBO010000193.1:0-7882 GCF_042726775.1 Oerskovia sp. NPDC060287 | reverse complement strand
CAGATCGCTCTGCGCGGCCGGCCCTTCGCGGCTCAGCGGGAGGTCACTCCCACTCGATGGTGCCCGGCGGCTTGCTCGTCACGTCGAGCACGACGCGGTTGACGTCCTTGACCTCGTTCGTGATGCGCGTCGAGATGATCGCGAGGACGTCGTACGGCAGGCGCGTCCAGTCCGCGGTCATGGCGTCCTCCGAGGACACGGGGCGCAGCACGATCGGGTGACCGTAGGTGCGGCCGTCGCCCTGGACGCCGACCGAGCGGACGTCGGCCAGGAGCACCACGGGGCACTGCCAGATCTCGTCGTCCAGCCCGGCCTTCGTGAGCTCCTCGCGCGCGATCGCGTCCGCCGCGCGCAGGATCTCCAGGCGCTCGGCCGTGACCTCACCGACGATGCGGATGCCGAGACCGGGGCCGGGGAACGGCTGACGGGCCACGATGACCTCGGGCACGCCGAGCTCGCGCCCCACGGCGCGGACCTCGTCCTTGAACAGGGCTCGCAGCGGCTCGACGAGCGAGAACTGCAGGTCGTCGGGCAGGCCGCCCACGTTGTGGTGGCTCTTGATGTTCGCGGTGCCCTCGCCGCCGCCGGACTCGACGACGTCCGGGTACAGGGTGCCCTGCACGAGGAACTTGACCTCACCACCGTGCTCGCCCGCGTCCGCGACGATGTTGCGCGCCGCCTGCTCGAACGCGCGGATGAACTCGCGGCCGATGATCTTGCGCTTGGTCTCGGGGTCCGAGTGGCCCGCGAGCGCCGAGAGGAAGCGCTGCTTCTCGTCCATGACGACGAGCTTGACGCCCGTGGCCGCGACGAAGTCGCGCTCGACCTGCTCGACCTCGCCCGCGCGCAGCAGGCCGTGGTCGACGAACACGCACGTGAGCTGGTCGCCCACGGCCTGCTGGACGAGTGCCGCGGCGACGGAGGAGTCGACGCCGCCGGACAGGCCGCAGATGACGCGTGCGTCGCCGACCTGCTCGCGGATGAGCGCGATCTGGTCGGCGATGACGTTGCCCGGGGTCCAGTCGCCGGCGAGGCCTGCGCCCTCGTACAGGAAGCGTTCGAGCACGGCCTGGCCGTGCGCGGAGTGCTTGACCTCGGGGTGCCACTGCACGCCGTACAGGCGTCGGCTGGTGTCCTCGAAGGCCGCGACCGGGGAGCCGGACGACGTCGCGAGGACCTCGAAGCCCTCGGGCGCCGCGTGCACGGCGTCGCCGTGGCTCATCCACGTGGTCTGGTGGTCGGGGGTCTCGGCGAGCAGGACGCCCGCGGAGCACACCTCGACCTCGGTGCCGCCGTACTCGCTGAGACCGGTCTGCGCGACCTTGCCGCCGAGCGCCTGGGCCATGGCCTGGAAGCCGTAGCAGATGCCGAGGACGGGCACGCCGGCCTCGAACAGCGCGGGGTCCACGAAGGGCGCACCCTGCGCGTACACGGACGACGGACCACCGGACAGGATGATCGCTGCCGGGTTCTTGGCGAGCATCTGCTCGACGGTGAAGGTGTGGGGGACGATCTCCGAGTACACCTTGGCCTCACGCACGCGACGCGCGATCAGCTGGGCGTACTGTGCGCCGAAGTCGACGACCAATACGGGCCGGGGGGCTGAGGGGGTGGGTGTCACCACCCCAGGATAGTTGGCTCGGCGCCGATCCCCGGCATCGGTCCACGACGTGCGACGGGGATCACTTCGCCGGGTCAGGCGGGCAGCCGTTCGCGCAGCTCGCGCGCGGCCCGCTCGGGGTCGACCGAGCCCGTGATCGCGCGCACGACGACGATGCGCTCGGCCCCCGCGGCGAGCACCTGGTCGAGGCGGGCCGGGTCGACGCCCCCGATCGCGAACCACGGCGTGGTCGGCGCCGACGCGGCGACCTCTCGCAGCAGGTCGAGCCCGACGGCGTCGCGTCCCGGCTTGGTCGGCGTCGCCCAGAGCGGGCCCACGCAGAAGTAGTCGACCTCGGGGTCGGCCTCGGCAGCCGCGGCCTGCGCGAGCGAGTGCGTCGAACGACCCAGCACCGGGCCCTGCCCCAGGAGGGACCGGACCGCGGGCACGGGCAGGTCGCCCTGGCCCGTGTGCACCACGGGTGCCCCTGCGAGCAGCGCGACGTCGGCCCGGTCGTTGACGGCCCACAGGGCCCCGTGCTCGGTCGCGACGCGCGCGACGGTCTCCTGGAGCTCGAGCTCGCGCGCGACGTCGAGCCCCTTGTCGCGCAGCTGGACGACGTCGACGCCGCCCGCGAGCGCCGCGTGCAGGAAGTCCTCCAGGTCGCCGCGCTCCTCGCGCGCGTCGGTGCACAGGTACAGCCGGGCCGCCGCGAGCCGGGAGCGGGCGCCGTCTCCCGCCGAGGTGTCGACGGGGCGGGGCGCGGGGTGGGTGGTCGTCACGCGCCCAGGGTAGGCCGCGCGGACCGGTCGGTCACTCGGGTGCGTTCCCGGTGGACCCTCCGTGCCGGAAGGGCGTGGTCACTCCCCGGTACACCAGGTGGGTCACCATGCCCTGCGCGGCGTGGTCGAGGTTGTGGCAGTGGTCCATCCAGATCCCCGGGTTGTCGGCGAGGAGCTCGACCTCCCAGACCTCGCCCGGACGGACGTCGAACGTGTCGCGCAGCACCGCGGCGCCGGTCGGTTCCCGCCCGTCGACCGAGAGCACCCTGACGTGGTGCCCGTGCGGGTGCATGGGGTGGGTCTCCGAGCTCCGGTTCACGATGCGCAGGAGAACGCGATCCCCCTCGTCGACGACGGTCGAGGGGACGTGGGGGTACACCTTCCCGTCGATCGTGTACCCGTACACCGGCACGCCGCCGTCGAACCGTGGCAGGCGGTCCAGGACGAGCGTCGCGGTCACGTCGGGTGCGGGTGCGGTGCCAGGTCCGGCCCCGGCCCCGCCCTCGGGCGGCGAACCGTAGGCCAGCAGGTCGAGGTCCTCGTCGGGGACGGCCCACCGGTCCGCGTCCCCCGGGGCGGCGTCGGCGTCGGCGCCCGCCCCGGCGTCGGGCACGAGCTCCAGGCCGACGTCCTCCTCGCCGTCGACCGCCAGGCGCACGGGGTGGGAGGGCATGGTGAGCTCGACGTCGTAGCGGCCTCCCGCCGGGACGCGCAGCGCGAGGCCGCTCACCTCCTCGGCGCCGGGAACGTCCGTGCCGTCGACGGCGACCACACGGAAGCCGGCCCCGTCCACCCCGAACCGGTGCGGCACCTGGTCGGCGTCGAGAAGCCGCAGCCGTACCCGTTGCCCGGGCGTGGCCGCGAGCTGCTCGACCTCGTCGCTGCCCGCGAGCGTCGTCGTGCCGCTGAGGGTGTGGACCGGGAGCACCAGGTCGAGGTCGGCGACCGGGCCCGAGGCCGGGAGCACGACGAGCGTGCCGAAGAGCCCCCGGCGCACCCCGTCGGACGAGCTCTGGTGCGTGTGGTACCAGTACGTCCCGGGCTGGTCCGCGACGAACCGGTAGGTGAAGGACTGCCCGGGCAGGACGGCGTCCTGCGTCACGCCCGCGACCCCGTCCTCGCCGTTGGGCACGTCGTAGCCGTGCCAGTGCACGCTGACGCCCGCCCGGACGTCCTCGTTGTGGAGCTCGGCCTCGACGACCTGCCCGACCTGGGCCCGGATCTCGGGCCCCGGCAGGGAGCCGAAGCTCCAGGCCTGCACCACCTCCCCCGACGGGAGGGTCAGGTCCGACTCGCGGGCCGTGAGGGTCACCGGCACCCGCTGCCCGGGAACGTCCGCGGGGGTCCGGAGCTCGGTCACGTCCACGGTCGGGGCGCCGCCGCCCGCAGCCGAGAGCTCGTCGGTCGCGGGCTCGTCCGCGGCGTGTCCGCTCCCGGTGTGCGCTCCCGTGCCCGGGACGGCGGCGGCCGCGGCCCCGACGGCACCGGGACCGACCACCTCGAGATGCACCTCTGCCCGGCTCGCCCACCAGGCGAGCCCGAGCGGCAGGAGCAGCACGAACGCAGCGGCGAGGCTCACGCCCCGCACGACGCCCGGGTCACGCCCGGCGAGCACGAGCCACGTCACGAGGGTCGCGGCCGCGACGAGGAGCACGACGACGCCCCCGCTGAGGGGCCCGACGGGGTAGCCGACCACCAGCACGAGGACCAGCTCCCCGGCGGTGGCGTACGCCGCCCCGAGGAGGCAGGCCTGGCGCGCCGGCATCGCTGGACGGCCCCTGCCGACGACGAGCACGACGAGCGCGAGCACCGCCCCGCCGACGGCGAGCGGGAGCCCGACGAGCACCTTCTCCTGGACGAACCACCACCCGTGCCCGCCCAGCAGGACCACGACCCCGACACGCAGCACGAGCGCCACGGTCGCGAGCGCGACCCACGGGCCGCGCCGCGGCCGGAGCGCGGCGAGCACCCACCCGGCCCCGCCCGCGAGGGCGAGGACCAGGTAGACGAGCTGGAGGGCGGGGACGGTCACCGTCAGACGTTCCCGGGGGCGGTGGTCGACGCCGGGCTGGGCACGCGCCCCTCCGCCACGAGCGCCCGAGCCCTGGACGCGACGGTCCCCGTCACGCCGAGGATCGCGAGCCCGTTGAGGGCGTGGAAGCCGAGCATGATGGTGCCCGCCGTGGTGATCTCACCAGGGGGCGGCTCCGACCCCGTGAGGACTCCGGTGAGGATGAACAGGATCGTCTGGAACAGCAGGAGGCCGAACCCGAGCACGGCCAGCCACACGGTGCGTCTCCCGGCCTTGGCGAGGGCGGCGAACACGATGGACAGGATCATCAGCAGGGGCAGCACGATGCGGCCGCTCGTCCCGTGGATCGCGAAGAGCTCGTCGTCGGGGTCGCTGAACACGCCGACGGCGGCGAAGTAGAACTGCATGACCACGGCGACGACCACGAGGACGCTGATCACGAGGAATGTCTTGCGCATGAGGAGCTCCACCTGAAGCGGGGAAGGTGGGCGGGCCGCTCGGGTCCGCGGCGGGGCGGTCGATGCTCGACCGCTCGGGGAGGCCGTCCCTGGAGGGAGGTCGCACGCACGGGAGTCGGATGTCCCAGCGGATACACCGAGAGAGGTCGGCAACGCCCCGGTTGATACACGGTCGGCGACCGGACGCGTGCGTTGTAGGGTGGCCGCGAAGCACGGGAGCCCCGCACGGGGCTGAGAGGGCGAGAGCCGACCGTCGAACCTGATCTGGGTCATGCCAGCGAAGGGAGCGAGCGCATGTGCGCAGCCCTGTCCACCGACCACCCTGTCCTGCCCTCGCGCCCACCGGGGCGCGGCGAGAGCCCGCGGGGCGTGCCGCCGTCGGGCGCGGAGGGGCGAGCCGCGCCCGCCCACCGGAGGACCACGGACGAGGGGCCCGACGGCGCCACGGACGTCCTCGTCGTGGGCGGCGGCATCGTGGGGCTCACCGCGGCCTGGCGGGCCTCTCGCGCGGGCCTGCGCGTCACCGTCCTGGACCCTTCCCCCGGAGACGGCGCGACGCACGCCGCGGCCGGGATGCTGGCGCCCGTGACCGAGGCCGACTTCGGCGAGGAGGCCGCGCTGCGCCTGGGCTCCGACTCCGCGGCGCGCTGGCCCGTGTTCGCGGCCGAGCTCGAGGCGGGCTCGGGGCTGAGCGTGGGCCTGCGGACGACCGGGACCCTCACGCTGGCCTACGACGGCGACGACCTCGCGCTCGGGCGTCGCGTGCGCGCGCTGCAGGAGGCGTGGGGGCTCGACTCGACCGAGATCTCGGTCGCCGCGGCGCGCGAGCGGGAGCCGCTCGTCGGTCCGCGCGTCGCCGGGGCGTTCTGGGCGCCCGGCGACCACCAGGTCGACCCGCGCGCGGTGCACCGCGCCCTGACCGCAGCCCTCGCGCGGGACCCGCGTGCCGCCGTCGTGCACCGCCGGGCGGTGCGGCTGCTCCGCTCGACGGGCCTCGGCTCTCCCGTGACCGGGGCCCTCGACGACGCGGGGGTCGTGCACCGCGCGGGAACCGTGGTCCTCGCGGCGGGCGCGGACTCGGGCGACCTGCTCGTGGACGTCCCCGAGGTGTGCGCACCGACCCGTCCGGTGAAGGGGCAGACGCTGCGGCTCGACGCCCCCGCGTGGTTCACGCTCGACCACGTGGTGCGCGGGATCGTGCAAGGGCGTCCGGTGTACGTCGTACCGCGTACGCCCGGACCCGACGGGCACCGCGAGGTCGTGGTCGGCGCGACGAGCGAGGAGCACCCCGACGACCGGCGTGCGACCGCGGGCGGCGTCTTCGCGCTCCTGCGCGACGCGCGCGCCCTGCTGCCCGGGCTGGACGAGCTGGCCCTCGTCGAGGTCACGCCGCGCGTGCGACCGGGCACCCCGGACAACCTGCCGTTCCTGGGGCCCACCACCGTTCCCGGCCTGGTCCTCGCGACCGGCCACTACCGCAACGGCGTGCTGCTCGCTCCCGTCACGGCGGCCGCGATCGACGCGGTCCTGGCCGGGGAGCCGGTGCCGTCCGCGGTCTCGGCGATCGACCCGCTGCGCTTCTCGCCCACCCCTGCCCCCGCGAGACAGAGGCTCGCGTCGAGGTAGCGGGGCGGGCCCCTCTCCCTCGACGGCAGACCTCTACCTCGGCGACCCACCTCCTGGAGGACCGCATGACCCACCCGACTCTCCCGCCCGCGGCCACCGGTGCGCAGCCCACGAACCCGCCCGCGACCGGGAGCGCCCTCGTCAACGGCGAGCACCACCCGCTCACCGCCCCGACGACCGTCGCAGCCCTCGTGGCCGCGCTGCTGCCCGAGCTCGTCGGGGACCGCGGGGACGTCCCCCGGGGCGTCGCGGTCGCGATCGACGACGCCGTGCTCCCCCGCAGCACGTGGCCGTCCACGACCCTGCGCGACGGCGACCGCGTCGAGGTCGTCACGGCGGTGCAGGGTGGTTGAGGCGGCGCGCGGCACGACCGGCGCGCCCGGTCCGGCGCACGCCGGTTCCCCGGCAGCGGACCCTCTCGTCGTCGCGGGCGTCCCCCTCGGCTCCCGCCTGGTCATGGGCACGGGCGGCGCGGCGAACCTGCTGACGCTCGAGGACGCCCTCGTGGCGTCCGGGACCGCGCTCACGACCGTCGCGATGCGCCGCGTCGCGAGGGTGCGTCCGGCAGGTGACCGAGCCCGCCCGGGCACCGCAGGCGCGGGCGGCGGCACGGGCGGTGGTGCGGGCGGTGGTGCGGGCGAGACCGGGATCTGGGGGCTGCTCGAGCGCCTCGGCATCCGTGCCCTGCCCAACACCGCGGGCTGCTTCTCGGCCAAGGAGGCCGTCCTCACGGCCCACCTCGCGCGCGAGGCGTGCGGCACGGACTGGGTCAAGCTCGAGGTGATCGCCGACGACGTGACGCTCCTGCCCGACCCGATCGGGCTCGTCCAGGCCGCCGAGACCCTGGTCCGCGACGGCTTCGTCGTGCTGCCGTACACCAACGACGACCCGATCCTCGCGCGGCGCCTCGAGGACGTGGGGTGCGCCGCGGTCATGCCGCTCGGGGCGCCCATCGGGTCGGGGCTCGGCATCCTCAACCCGCGCAACATCGCGGCCATCACGTCGGCCGCTCGGGTGCCCGTGATCCTGGACGCGGGGATCGGGACCGCGTCGGAGGCCGCGCACGCCCTGGAGCTCGGGTGCGACGGGGTTCTCCTGGCCACCGCGGTCACGCGTGCCGCCGACCCGGTGCGGATGGCCAGGGCCATGCGGCTCGCGGTCGAGGCGGGTCGTCTCGCGGCGCTCGCGGGCCGCATCCCGCGGCGCGAGCAGGCGCTCGCGAGCTCGCCGGTCGACGGGATGGTGGGCCGGGCCGGGGCCGTCGGCGCCGGGTCGCCTGCCGGGCTCACGGGGGCCGGGGTGCTGGGCGGAGGGAACCTCGACCTGGCGCTGTGACCAGTGCGCCGAGGGAGAGGATTCTCGTCGAGGTAGAGGGCGCTGGCCC
>NZ_JBHXBO010000192.1:0-7893 GCF_042726775.1 Oerskovia sp. NPDC060287 | reverse complement strand
GTCTGGCACTTCCCCGTCGACGACGAGGACGTGCCGGCTCCCGGCACCGGAACCCGGTGCTCCGGCTGGTGCCGGGAGCCACCTACCGTACGACCAGCAGGACCAGCAGGACCAGCACCACCGCGCGGCCCGCCGGGCCGCGCAGCCCGACGCACGACCCCTTTCCTTCACGACGAGGTGATGAGCGACATGACTCAGCAGGCGAACCGGAGCTCCGGTCCGGACCGGACGCGAACCCCGCGCCCCCGCCCCTTCTCGCACGCGCTGCGTGCGGTCCTGGCAGGGGCCGTCCTGCTGCTCGCCTCGGTGCTCGGCGCGGCGCCGGCGAGCGCCCACGGCGGGGAGATCATCCTGTCGATCGGCGGTGACGGTGCCGGGGGCGTGTCGGTCAACGTGACGTACAAGACCGACGGGCACCCCGTCGAGGAGATCGTCGACGTCATGGTGACGGCGGTCTCCGCGGAGGGCACCGAGGTCGGTCCGATCCAGCTCTCCTCGGCCTCCGAGGGCGTCGGCTGGTACACGTCGGCCCCCGACGTCCTGAGCGAGGGCAACTGGACCGTGACCGCGACGACCACGACGCCCGTGGCGACGACCGCGACGACGCAGATCGACGTGGTCCCCCCGGCGGCCCCGCCCGCGCCCGCGGAGGACGGCGCCGACGGCGAGGTCGCCGCACAGGGCGACGAGGCCGCGTCGTCCGCTGCCGCGAGCGAGGACGAGGCGTCGGGCGTCCCGACGACCGCGATCGTCGTCGGCGTGGTCGTGCTGCTCGCTGCCGCCGGAGCCGTGCTGGTGCTCCGCCGTCGGGCCACGGCCACCAAGCGCCCCTGAGACCTGGCGCAGCGGTGACCACCGCGCGCCGCACCACAGCCCACCCGGGTGCACGCCGCACACGGGCGCACCCGCAGCACGACGGAACGAAGGAGACACCGACATGGCACGACCGATCACCCTCTTCACCGGCCAGTGGGCCGACCTGCCTTTCGAGGAGGTCGTACGCCTCGCGTCCGGCTGGGGCTACGACGGCCTGGAGATCGCCTGCTGGGGCGACCACCTGGATCCCTGGCGCTGGGACGACGACGAGTACGTCGCGGGCAAGCTCGCGCTGCTCGAGGCGCACGGGCTCAAGGTCTACGCCATCTCGAACCACCTCAAGGGCCAGGCGGTGTGCGACGACCCGATCGACCAGCGTCACCGCGACATCCTCTCGGACCGCGTGTGGGGCGACGGCGACCCCGAGGGCGTGCGTCAGCGCGCGGCCGAGGAGATGAAGAACACGGCGCGCCTGGCGGCCAGGCTGGGCGTCAAGACGGTCGTCGGCTTCACGGGGTCCTCGATCTGGAAGTACGTGGCGATGTTCCCGCCGGCGTCGCAGGACATGATCGACGCGGGCTACCAGGACTTCGCGGACCGCTGGAACCCGATCCTCGACGTGTTCGACGAGGTCGGGGTCCGTTTCGCGCACGAGGTCCACCCGAGCGAGATCGCGTACGACTACTGGACGACGGTCCGCACGCTCGAGGCGATCGGCCACCGCGAGGCGTTCGGGCTGAACTGGGACCCGAGCCACATGGTGTGGCAGGACCTGGACCCGGTCGGGTTCCTGTGGGACTTCCAGGACCGGATCTACCACGTGGACTGCAAGGACACCAAGAAGCGCATGCACAACGGCCGCAACGGCCGTCTGGGCTCGCACCTGGCCTGGGCCGACCCGCGCCGTGGCTGGGACTTCATCTCGACGGGTCACGGGGACGTCCCGTGGGAGGACAGCTTCCGGATGCTCAACAGCATCGGGTACGACGGTCCGATCTCGGTCGAGTGGGAGGACGCGGGCATGGACCGCCTCGTGGGTGCGCCCGAGGCCCTCGCGTTCGTCAAGCAGTACGCGTTCGAGGCTCCCGACGCGGCGTTCGACGCGGCGTTCTCGACCAAGGAGTAGCAGCAGGAAGCAGGCGCCGGAAGGGCGTCCTCCCACCGGGGAGGGCGCCCTTCCGGCGTGTCCGGGCGAGGGGCGACGGGCCTGGCGGGGCACGTGCCGGCACGCGGTTCGTCACGGTTCAGCCGCGCGACAGTGCGCCTCGGCAATTGTTTAACCGATGGAGTTACCTAACGGTGACATCTAACATTCGGCTTTTGCTTGACGCTCGACATAAGTCCCCCTACGGTATGGGACATGCGAGCCGAAGAAGTCGCGCGAGACCACGGGGCTGTCACCGCCCCCGCCCCCAGGACGGAGCCGTCCTCCCTGAACGGCCGTGCCGTCGTGGGCACCGCGACCACCCCAGTTCTTGTCCACCCCGCGAGCGACCTGCTCCCGAGCCGACTGCCCGCCGCGGGCTACCGCGCCGGGATCATCGGGACCGGGTTCATCGGCGAGGTCCACGCCCGCGCGATCCGCACGGCCGGGGGAGACCTCGTCTCGGTCGCCGGCATCGACGCGCCGGGGGCGCGCGAGGCCGCCGCCGACCTCGGTGCCCTGGGGTACGCGGCCACGTCGCAGGAGCTCATCGACGACCCGGACATCGACGTCGTGCACATCTGCACCCCCAACTTCCTGCACGTACCGCTCGCCACGGCCGCGCTGGCCGCGGGCAAGCACGTGGTGTGCGAGAAGCCCCTCGCGATGGACCTCGAGGGCGCGATCGCGCTCGCCGGCCTCGCCGAGGAGGCCGCCGCCACCGACGGCCGCGTCGCCGTCGTGCCCTTCGCCTACCGCTTCCACCCCATGGTCCGCGAGGCGCGCGCCCGGGTCCGCAGCGGCGCGGTCGGCACCATCAGCCTCGTGCACGGCTCCTACCTCCAGGACTGGCTCCTGCGGGCGAGCGACGACAACTGGCGCGTCGACCCCGCCCTGGGCGGCGCGAGCCGTGCGTTCGGTGACATCGGCTCGCACTTCTGCGACCTGCTCGAGTTCACGACGGGGCAGCGCATCGTGCGGCTCGTCGCGCAGACCGCGACGATCAACGCCGAGCGCACGGGCGCCGACGGCCGCCCCGCGGCGGTCCGCACCGAGGACGCCGTGACCCTGCAGTACGAGACCGACGGAGGAGCGCTCGGCTCGGCCGTCATCAGCCAGGTCTCGGCCGGGCGCAAGAACCGGCTCTTCCTCGAGATCTCGGGCTCCGAGTCGACCCTCGCGTTCGACCAGGAGGGCCCCGAGACCCTCTGGGAGGGCCGCCGCGACACGAGCCGCCTGCTCATCCGCGACCCCGAGGCGCTCACGCCCGAGGCCGCCCGCTACTCCCGGCTCCCCGCAGGACACCCGCAGGGATACCAGGACTGCTTCAACGCCCTCGTCGGCGACACCGCGGCGGCCATCAACGGGCAGACGCCCGACGGGCTGCCCACGTTCGCCGACGGGCTCCGGGCCGCGCGCCTCGCCGAGGCCGTCGCCCGATCCGCACGCACCGGCACCTGGGTGGAGGTAGGAGCATGACCGCATCGACGGCAGCAGGAGGCGCGAGCACCACGGGCGCGCCCATCCTGCAGCTGCGGGGCATCGGCAAGGTCTTCTTCGGCAACTCGGTCCTGCGCGGCATCGACCTCGACGTGCGGCCCGGTGAGGTCCACGCGCTCGTCGGGGAGAACGGCGCCGGCAAGTCCACGCTCATGAAGATCATCGCCGGGGTCCACAAGCCCGACTCGGGCACCATGGAGCTCGACGGGAAGCCCGTCGCGTTCGCCTCGCCCCTCGCGGCCCAGGCCGCCGGCGTCTCGACCGTCTTCCAGGAGTTCAACCTCCTGCCCGAGCGCACGGTCGCCGAGAACGTCTACCTCGGTCGTGAGCCCCGCCGGTTCGGGATCGTCGACGCCGGGCGCATGGCCCGCGACACCGACGCCCTGCTCGCGGACCTCGGCCTGCACGGCCTCGCGTCCTGGATGCGGGTCGGCTCGCTGTCCGTGGCCGAGCAGCAGATCGTGGAGATCGTCAAGGCCGTCTCCTACGACGCGCGCATCATCTCGATGGACGAGCCCACGGCAGCGCTCGCCGACCAGGAGGTCGAGCTCCTCTACGCGCTCGTCGCGCAGCTGCGGGCCCGCGGCGTCGCCATCCTCTACGTCTCGCACCGCCTCAAGGAGATCTTCGACCTCTGCGACACCATCACGGTGCTCAAGGACGGCGACTTCGTGCTGACGACCGCGACGGCCGACATCACCCCGGACCGCCTGGTGCGCACCATGGTCGGGCGCGAGTTCGCGGGCTACTACCCGGACAAGGACCCCGGCACGGTGCCCGGCGCGGTCAAGCTCGCGCTCAAGGGTGCGGGCAACACCCAGGTCGACGGGATCGACCTCGAGGTCCGAGCGGGCGAGATCGTCGCGCTCGCGGGCCTGCAGGGCAGCGGCCGCACCGAGATCGCGCACGGCGTGTTCGGTGTCGCTCCCTTCACGCGCGGCACGATCCTGCTCGACGGCAAGCCCGTCACGGTCTCCTCGGCCCGCGAGGCCGTCCGCCTGGGCCTGGCGCTCGTGACCGAGGACCGCAAGGCCGAGGGGCTCGCGCTCGAGCAGTCGATCTCCGCGAACGCGCGGCTCGTGCTCGACTCCGTGACCCCGGGGTCCTCCGACCGCCGCGCCAGGGCGATCCCCGGCATCCTCTCGTCCCTCGACCTGGTCTCGCGCTCCAAGGACGCCGAGGTCCAGTACCTCTCGGGTGGCAACCAGCAGAAGGTCGTCCTCGCCAAGTGGCTCGTGACCGACCCCTCGGTGATCGTGCTCGACGAGCCCACGCGAGGGATCGACGTCGGCGCCAAGCGTGCGGTCTACGACCTCATGCGCACCCTCACGGCGCGCGGGGTCGCGATCCTGCTCATCTCCTCGGAGCTCCCCGAGGTCGTCGCCATGGCCGACCGCATCCTCGTGATGCGCGACGGCCGCCTGGCCGGGGAGCTCCCCGCGGGCAGCGACGAGGAGACCATCATGGCGATGGCCACCGGGGCGGGGGACACCTCGGAGCACGTCGAGGTCGACCTCTCCGCCCTCGACGTACCCGTGGGCGACGCAGCCCGCGCACCCCAGTCCGTGCTGCCCGGCGGCGAGCCCGCCTCCCCCCGGCACGCGCAGCGCGACACCACCCAGGAGGACCAATGAGCACCGCGGTGAGCACCGCCTCGCCCTCGACGGGGAGCGCGAAGTCGACCTCCGGCCCGCGCCGGCGCCGGCTCGGCTCGACGGGGATCGTCTACCTCGCCCTCGTCGGGATCCTCGTGATCTCGGCAGGACTGGTCGCGGCCCAGGGCGGCAACTTCTTCAGCCAGGGCAACCTGTTCTACCTGCTGTCGCAGACGAGCCTGCTGGGCTTCGTCGCGATCGGGCAGACGTTCGTGATCCTCTGCAAGTCGCTCGACCTGTCGGTCGGCTACGTCGTGGCCTGGTCCTCGCTCGTCGCCGCCACGACCATGGCCGGTGACCCGTCGCGCATCTGGCTCGGCGTGGTGGCGGCCCTGGCGGTCGCCGCGGGGGTCGGCCTGGTCAACGGCCTGGTGATCTCCAAGCTCCGCGTGAACTCGTTCATCGCGACGCTCGGCGTCGGCCTCATCATCAAGGGCTACCTCGACACCCAGTACAAGGGTCCGTCGGGCGAGATCCCCAAGGCGTTCCAGGGCTTCGGCTACACGCGGATCGGCCCGGTGCCGATCTCGGTCATCGTGCTCGCGGTGGTCATGGTGCTCGGCGTGGTCCTGCTGAACCGCACCCGCTCCGGGTACCACATGTTCGCGGTCGGCGGGAACATCGACGTCGCCCGGCTCTCGGGCATCCGCACCGACCGGTCGATCATCCTGGCCCACGTCCTGTGCTCGCTGTGCGCGGGCGTCGCGGGGCTCCTCATCGCCGCTCGTTTCGGCACGGGCAACGCCCTGGTCTACACCTACGGCTACGACCTCAACTCGATCGCGGCCGTCGTGCTCGGCGGGACCCTGCTCATGGGCGGGCGCGGATCGATCATGGGCACGATCGCGGGCGTCCTGATCCTCGCCTCGCTCGACACGGTGTTCAACGTCCTCGACGTCAGCCCGTTCTTCAAGGACGTCCTGCGCGGCGCGATCATCATCGCCGCGGTCGCCATGTACGCCCGCCGTCAGATCGACCCCGCGAGCAGCCGAGCGAGGTTCCGGGCACTGGCCCAGTCCGTCCGTCCCGGCGGCGCGCGGGACGGGCAGGCCCCTCCAGGCTCCTCGTCCGCGTCCGCCCCGTCCACCTCGTCCGGCAAGGAGGCCACCCGATGAGCGCGAGCACGTCCGCGACCACGCCGAGCGGCACCGGCACCGCCGGCGCACCGCAGCCGGGGCCCTCCGGCAACGGCTTCTCCCGCCTGGTGCAGCGCGCCACGTCCGGCAGCTCCTGGACCGTCTACGCCCTGCTGATCGTCGTCTTCGTCGCGATCCTCGTCATGAACCCGTCGTTCGGCGAGCCCATGTCGCTCATGGCCTTCCTCAAGAAGGCGGCACCGCTGATCGTCCTGGCGATCGGTCAGTACTTCGTGATCGTCTCCGGTGAGTTCGACCTCTCGGTCGGGTCGCTCGTGGGGGCCCAGGTCGTCATCGCGGCCAAGCTCATCGACGGCGAGGAGTCCATGACCTGGCCCGTGATCGGTCTGATGGTCCTCTTCGGTCTGGGGGTCGGGCTGATCAACGGCCTCATCGTCACGCTGCTCAAGGTCCCGTCGTTCATCACGACGCTCGGCATGATGCTCGTCCTGTACGGGGCGATCAGGCTCTGGACCGGTGGGGCGCCCACGGGCTCCCTGACCGAGGGCTTCCGCCAGTGGGGGCGCGGCGGCTTCCCGGACACGCCCGGTCAGTTCCAGGTGCCGTACGCGGTGCTCATCACGCTCGTCCTCGGCGTCGTGGCCGTGATCATCATGCGGCGCCCCTACGGGCGCACCCTCGTCGCGACGGGCGACAACGACGTGGCTGCCGCCTTCTCCGGCGCCTCGGTCTGGTGGGTGCGCACGCGCGCCTTCCTGTTCTCGGGCTTCATGGCCACGGTCGCGGGCATCCTCATCGGCGGCTACGCCGGCGTGACGGCCCAGGTCGGCGACGGGCTCGAGTTCATGGCCATCACGGCGGTCGTCCTGGGTGGCGTGGTCCTGGGCGGCGGTCGCGGGTCGGTCGTCGCGGCCATGGCCGGCGCGCTGACCCTCGAGGCGCTGTTCACGCTCTTCAACCAGCTCAGCCTGCCGTCGACGATCCGTCCCGCGGTCCAGGGCGTGATCATCATCGCGGCCG
This sequence comes from Oerskovia sp. NPDC060287, assembly GCF_042726775.1. NCBI lineage: Bacteria > Bacillati > Actinomycetota > Actinomycetes > Micrococcales > Cellulomonadaceae > Oerskovia > Oerskovia sp. NPDC060287. Next base: position 661 of record NZ_JBHXBO010000192.1, on the reverse strand, counting down.
TCGCCTACGCCGCGATGCCGCGCAGGTCCAAGGCAGCCCCGAGCTCCCCGACCACCCCGGCAGGGGTCCCCGAACCCACCGTCCCCAAGGAGCCCCAGCCAGCAGCACCCTAGACCTCCGGCCACCCCCCGGAACGCCACACAGATCCGTCCCCGACAGGCCGTCGCACCCGCTGCGACGGCAGGACAAAGAAGTCTCTCGATCATCAGGAGAAGGAACATGCGACGCTCTCGAGTTCTCATGGCAGGAGCCGCGACCGCGGCACTGCTGTTCACCGCTGCGTGCACCACCGACGCGCCCGCCGACACCCCGGACGCGGGTGCCGCGGCCACCGAGGAGTCCACGGAGGAGTCCAACGAGTCCGGTGCGAACAGCCAGTGGTTCGTGCAGGCCGACTACGAGCGCCAGCTCGCGCAGCGCTCGGCGGTGCCCGAGGGGCCGGGCGAGCAGCCGTGGCTGCAGGCGATCGACCCCGAGTACGTGGACACCGCGCAGTACGCGAAGGAGGGGGGCAAGAAGCTCTGCTTCTCCAACGCCTCGGTCTCCAACCCGTGGCGTGTCACGGGCTTCATCACGATGCAGCAGCAGGTCGAGGTCCTCAAGGCCTCGGGCGACATCTCGGAGTTCCGCTTCTCGGACGCGGCCGACGACGACAACAAGC
>NZ_JBHXBO010000191.1:0-7960 GCF_042726775.1 Oerskovia sp. NPDC060287 | reverse complement strand
TTTTGTTTATACGCCCCCGCCCCCCACAGCTAGCCGCGCGGGTCTGGCCGTTGGGGGCGCCCCGGGCTTCCCCGCGGGCGGCGCCCTCTCGGTGCCGCGGTACCGCGCGCCTAGCGGGTACCGCTCGTGTTCAGCGGCGCGGTCGAGGCACGCACCACGAGCTCGGGCTCGAACAGCAGCTCGTCGCGCGACACGTCGGCCCCCGCGATCATGCTCGCGAGCAGGTCGACGGCCGCGCGCCCCATGGGCTCGATGGGCTGGCGGACGGTCGTGAGCGCGGGATCGGTCGAGTTCATGAGCGACGAGTCGTCGTAGCCGACGACCGACACGTCGGTCGGGACCTCCTTGCCCGCCCGGCGCACGGCCCGGATCGCGCCGAGCGCGAGCGGGTCGCTCGCGCACACGATCGCGGTGGCACCTGCTTCGAGGAGCCGCACCGAGGCGGCCTGGCCGCTCTCGAGCGAGTACTGGCTGTGCTGGACGAGTGCCGGGTCGATGGTCACACCGTGGCGCTCGGCGAGCGCGTGCGCCGCCGCGAGCTTGCGCTCGGACGGGATGTGGTCGGCGGGGCCGAGCAGGAACCCGATCCGGCGGTGCCCCAGGGACAGGACGTGCCCGAGCGCCTGGTTCATGGCGACGACGTCGTCGCACGAGACCCGCGGGAAGTCGAGCGACTCGATCGAGGCGTTCATGAGGACCACGGGCAGGTTGCGCTCGGCCAGGCGCCGGTACGGCTCGTGGTCGGCCTCTCGCTGCGCGTAGAAGCCGCCCGCGAAGAGCACGCCCGAGACCTGCTGGCCGAGCAGCAGGTCGATGTACTCGGACTCGGTGATGCCGCCCGCGGTGCGCGTGCAGAGCACTGGCGTGAACCCCTGCTGGGCCAGCGCACCACCGATGACCTCGGCGAACGCGGGGAAGATGGGGTTCGCGAGCTCGGGGAGGACGAGGCCGACGAGCCGGCCTCGCTCACCGCGCAGCTTGGTGGGGCGCTCGTACCCGAGCACGTCGAGGGCCGTGAGGACGGAGTCGCGCGTCGCCTGGGAGACTCCCGGCTTGCCGTTGAGCACGCGGCTGACCGTGGCCTCGCTGACGCCGACCTTCTTGGCCACCTCGGCAAGTCGTCTGGACATGCTGCTGACTATACGCAGCGCGCAAGCCGCTTGCGTTCACTTGCGCAACCTTGAGCGATCCCTGCGGATCCTCTCGGTGCGGTCAGCGACCCCGCGTCACGGTGTGCCCCGCGTCGGTCAGCACGTCGACGGCGGCCTCGACCGAGTCCTCGGGGACCAGCACGAGGTCCGCGTGGAACGTCGAGGCGACGAACACCGAGATGCTCGCCTCGGCGAGCGGCCCGACGATCGCCGCGAGCATGCCGGGCTTGCCCAGCCCGTGGGGGTCGCCGTAGAACCCTGCCCAGCGGTCGCCGCCGCCGCCGAAGGGCGAGGCCTCGCGCAGGACCGTCAGACCCTCGGGCGCACGCACGAGCGCGACCCACTCGTCGTCGTCGGGGAACGCGGCGTGGGGCTCGTGCGCGAGCGTGAAGAACGTGTCGAGGAGGCGCAGCTTCTGGGCGGGCATGCCCGCGAGCCTAGGGCGCGCCACCGACACGCAGATCGTCACGGCGGCCGTCGTGCAGTGCACAACAACCCGTGTGCGCGGCACACCGCGAGCGCCTCGCCGTGGTTAGGCTCGACGGGTGAGCGCCCCCACCCTCTCGCCCGGGCTCCTGCCCGCGCCCGTGAGCCTTCAGCCCGCCACCGGCACCTTTCCGCTGACCGACGGCACGCCCGTCCGCACGGACCCGGCCCTCGCCGCGGCCGCGCGCTGGTGGCGCCGGACCACCGAGGCCGCGTTCGGCGTGGACCTGCCGTTCCTCGTCGCTCCCGGCGCCTCCGCCGGCCCGGCCACCCCGGCGTCCGACGGTCCGGCTCCCGCCACCGGGACGCCCGACGACGCAGCCCGCCCGGGCGTGACCCTCGCCCTCGACGCGACGCGCCCCGCGGGCGGCTACCGCCTCGAGATCACCCCGCAGGCCGTGCTGCTCACGGCTGCCGACGTGGCCGGTGCCCATGCGGGCGTCCAGACCCTGCGCCAGCTCGCGGGCCCGCAGGCCTACCGGACGGCTCCGGTCGACGCGGCCCCCGGGGACCCGGCGAGCGCCGTCCGTCTGCCCGCCCTCACGATCGAGGACCGTCCGCGCTTCGGCTGGCGAGGCGTGCTGCTCGACGTCGCGCGGCACTTCCTGCCCCAGCGCGAGGTCATGCGGTTCGTCGACCTCGCGGCCGCGCACAAGCTCAACGTGGTCCAGCTCCACCTCACGGACGACCAGGGCTGGCGCATGCAGGTCCACCGCTACCCGCTCCTCACGGAGGTCGGCGGCTGGCGCACCGAGTCGAACGTCGGGACGTGGCGCACGGGGGTCTTCGACGGGCGCCCGCACGGCGGCTTCTACACCCAGGACGACCTGCGCGAGATCGTCGCCTACGCGCGTGAGCGGGGCGTCGTCGTCGTGCCGGAGATCGACGCTCCCGGGCACGTCGAGGCGGCCGTCGCGGCCTACCCGTTCCTCGGGACCCGCAAGACCCCGCACACGGTGCGCACCACGTGGGGCGTGAGCACCGAGGTGCTCGACCCGTCCGACGAGGCGCTCGAGTTCTTCACGAACGTGCTGGACGAGGTCTGCGACGTCTTCGACTCCCCCTGGATCGCGATCGGCGGCGACGAGGTCCCCACGACGCTGTGGCGCGAGAACCCGGCGATCGTGGCTCTCGCGGAGCGGCGCGGTCTCGCGGACGTCGCGGACCTCGCGGGCTGGTTCCTGGCCCGCCTGAGCGAGCACGTCACGGCCAGGGGGCGCCGGGCGGTCGTGTGGGACGAGGGCTTCGGCGAGCAGCTCCCGCGTGACGTCGTCGTGACCGCGTGGCGCGGCTTCACCGTGGGAGCCCACGCGCTCGAGGCGGGCAACGACGTCGTCATGGCCCCTGAGCAGGTCGTCTACCTCGACCACCGCGCAGGCGACGGCGAGGAGGAGCCCGTCCCCGTCGGCTTCCTCCGCACGGTCGAGGACGTCTACGCGTTCGACCCGTTCCCGGCCGAGGTCCTGGCGCAGCACCCGGGCCTCGACGCGGCGCCCGGTCGCCTGCTGGGCGCCCAGGCCGAGGTGTGGTCGGAGCACCTCGACTCGCCGCGCCGCATGGACTACGCGGCGTTCCCGCGCCTCGCGGCGTTCGCGGAGGTCGTCTGGAGCCCGACGGCGGAGCGCACCCCGGGCGCTCCTGCCTCGGCCGAGTTCCTCGCGCGGCTCGAGCACGACCACCTGCCGCGCCTCGACGCGGCAGGGGTCGAGTACCGTCCGCTCGACGGGCCGAAGCCCTGGCAGCAGCGCCCCGGCGTGCACGGGTTCCTGCGCCACCTCGACCAGGAGATGGCTGCGGGCGGCTGGGCCGGCGTGGGCGGCTGGGTCGAGGGACGCGACGCGAGCTCGGAGGGGCAGGCATGAGCGCGGCACAGGCGTCGGCGGGCGCTCAGAGCAAGGTGGAGCCCGGCAAGGGCGAGCCCGGCACCGGCGTGACGCTCGTCGTCCGCAGGGCGCGGCTCACGGCCCCGGGCGGGCTGACCGCACCGGTCGACCTGCTGGTCGCAGGAGACCTGATCGACGACGTCGTCCCGGCGGGCAGCGTGCCCGTCCCCGCGGGGGCGCTCGTGATCGAGGCCGCGGGCCGCATCGCGTTCCCCGGCTTCGTCGACGCCCACGTGCACGGCGAGGCCGCGGTCCTGGACCCGGACGTGCAGCTCGCGATGCTGCGCCAGGGAGTCACGAGCATCGTCGTGGGGCAGGACGGCGTGTCCTACGCGCCCTCCGCGCCGCTGCCCGTCGCGGACGGGACCCCCGACGCGCACACCTGGGCCACGGGGTATTTCAGCGCGATCAACGGCGAGCACCCCACGTTCCATGGCGGCTCGGTCGCCGACCTGCTCGCGACGTACGAGGGCACCACTCCCCTCAACGTCGCCTACCTCGTCCCGCACGGCACGCTGCGCTACGCGGTCCTGGGCGGCGCGGCCCGGGCCACGACCCCCGAGGAGACGGGCCGCATGGTCGCCCTGCTGCGCGAGGCCCTCGACGACGGCGCGTGCGGCATGTCCACCGGGCTCGAGTACGCGCCGGCCTCGAACGCGACCGACGACGAGCTCGTGGCCCTGGCCCGGGTCCTCGCCGAGCGCGACCTGCCGCACGTGAGCCACATGCGCGGCTACGAGGACAAGGCCGGGACCGCGATGGCCGAGCTCGTCCGGGTCGCCCGGGCGTCGGGCGTCGCGACCCACGTCTCGCACTACCACGGGCCTGCGGACGAGCTCGTCGGTTACGTCGAGGACGCGCACGCGGGCGGGCTCGACGTCACGTTCGACTCCTACCCGTACCTGCGCGGCTGCTCGATCCTGTCGATGGTCTCGCTGCCCACGTGGTTGCCCACAGCGGACCCGGACGCCACGGTCGCGATGCTCCAGGACCCCGACGTCGTCGCGCGCCTCCGAGCCGAGCACTTCCCCGGCCTCGCGGACCTCTGGGAGCGTGTGACCATGGCCGCCGTGCCCGGCGAGCTGCAGTGGAGCGAGGGCATGGCGCTGCTCGACGTCGCCGACCGGCTGGGCCTCGACCCCGTCGAGACGACGCTGCGGATCCTGGTCTCGACCCACCTGCGCGCGGGCTGCGTGTTCGCCCAGCCGCCGACCAACTCCCCCGAGTCGGTCCGGGCGCTGCTCCGGCACCCGGCGCAGATGGGCGGGTCGGACGCGATCTACCAGGGCGGTCGCCCCCACCCGCGCGGCTGGGGAGCGTTCGCGCGCTTCCTCGCCGAGCACGTGCGCACGCTCGGCGACTGGACGTGGCACGACGCCGAGCGGCACCTGTCCGCAGCGGCCGCCGAGCGCTTCGGGTTCGCCGATCGCGGGGTCCTGCGCCCCGGCGCACGCGCCGACGTCGTGCTGCTCGACCCCGAGACCGTGCAGGACGTCGCGACGTACGAGGACCCACGCCGCCCCGCGACAGGGATCGACGACGTGCTCGTCGCGGGCGTGCCGGTGCTCGCGGGCGGGCGGCCCACCGGCGCGACCCCGGGGCGCGCGCTGCGCCCGACCGCCGCGGCGGCTCGCGCATGACGGCGACCGCGCGTGCCGCCGCTGCGCAGGGAGCCGCGAGCGCCGAGCAGGCTGGTCGAGCGGCCCCGGTGAGCCAGCCTGCGTCCCCCGCACCGCAGGCCACCGCCGACTCCGCCCGGAACTCGTCCCAGTCGCTCCGCCGCGCCCTGACGATCCTCGACGCCCTGCGTCACGACGCGGCCCGCGGGCTAAGCCTCGTCGAGCTCGCGGACGTGCTGGGCACGCACAAGAGCACGGTCTCGCGCCTGCTGGCCCCGCTCGTCGAGGTCCACCTGGTCCGGCGCACCCCGACCGGACGGTTCGTGCTGGGTGCCGGGACGCTGCGGCTCGGCCAGGCCTACCTCGAGGGGCTCGACCTGCGCACGGTCGCGGAGCCCCACCTCGCGGACCTCATGCGGGCCTCGGGGGCCACGTGCCACCTCGTGGTGCGTGACGGCCTCGACGTCGTCTACATCGACAAGCAGGAGAACACCGCGGTCGTGCGCATGGCCTCGCGCATCGGGCACCGCATGCCGCTGTACTGCACGGGCGTCGGCAAGGCGATCCTCGCCGCGAGCGACGTCGACCTGCTCGAGTCCGTGCTCGCGCACCCGCTGTCGGCCGTGACCGCGCGGACCCTGACGGATCCCGACGCTCTGCGCGCCGAGCTCCGCACGGTCGCCCAGCGCGGCTACGCGATCGACGACCGTGAGAACGAGACCGAGGTGCGCTGCGTCGCGGCCGCCGTCGTCGACCACACGGAGACCGCGATCGGCGCGCTCTCCGTCTCCGCGCTCGCCTCGCACATGCCACCCGCCCGGGTGCGCGAGCTGGGCCCGCTCGTCGTGCAGGCCGCCCGTGCGGTCTCCGCCGGGATGGGCTCCGTGCGCTGCGGCTACGAACCCACCGGGAGGAACGTATGACCGACCCCACCCAGGCCGACCGCCTCACCCAGCCGTCCACCCGCGCGACCGTCCCTGCGGACCCGAGCGCCGTCGTCGGGCCCGCGACCAAGGGCCTGCGGCTCGACGCCGAGCGGACCGTCGCGGACGTCCTCGCGGGCTCCCCCCGCATCACCGACGACGCCTTCTCCTGGCCGCTGCTGACGCTCGACGACGCGGCCCTCGACCACAACGTGGCCCTCATGGCGCGGCTGTGCGCCGAGCACGGCGTCGAGCACGCGCCGCACGTCAAGACCGCGATGTCGCGCGGGCTCTACGCCCGCCAGGCGCGCGCCGGGGCGTGGGGCGCGACCGTCGCGAACCCGGCGCAGCTCCGCGTGGTCCGCACGTGGGGCGTCGAGCGCGTGTTCCTCGCGAACGAGCTCGTGGACCCGCGCGAGATCGCGTGGCTCCGCCGCGAGCTCGAGGCCTCGGTCGCCCCCGGCGGCACCCCGTTCGAGGTGTGGGTGTACGTCGACTCGATCGAGGGCGTCGGGCTGCTCTCGCGCGGCTTCGCGGGCGCCTCGGAGGACGTGGTCGCGGGCCTCGGCGTGCTCGTCGAGGTCGGTGTCCCGGGCGGCCGGACGGGCGTGCGGAGCACGGCCGACGCGCTGGGCCTCGCGCGGGCCGTGCGGGCCGCGGGCCTGCGACTGCCCGGGGTCGCCGGGTACGAGGGGTCCGCCGCGGGCGGCACCACGCCCGAGGACCTGGCCAAGGTCGCGGCGTACTGCCGCGGCCTGCGCGACGTCGCGGCGGCGTTCGTGCGCGAGGGCCTGGTCCCCGACGACGAGCCCGTGGTCGTGACCGCGGGCGGCAGCTCGTTCCTCGACGTCGTGCTCGCCGAGCTGCCCGGGCCGCTCACGGTCGTGGGCACCGGCGGCGGCACCGAGACCACCCGCGACGTGCGCGTCGTCGTGCGCTCGGGCGCCTACCTCACGCACGACCACGGGTTCTGCGCCCGCATGGACCCGTGGGACCGCATCCCGGGCGGCGAGCCCATGCACGCGGCCGCGGTCGTGTGGGGCCAGGTGCTCTCGGTCCCCGAGCCGGGCCTGGTGCTGTGCGGCGTGGGGCGGCGCGACGTGTCCTACGACATCGACCTGCCCACCGCGCTGTGGCTGCGCACGCTCGACGAGAACGGAGGTCTGCGCCCTGCGCACGACCTCGCGGGCGCGCGCGTCACGGGCCTCAACGACCAGCACCTGTACCTCACGGTCGACCCCGCACCCGCGGGCAGCGCCCCGGTCACGACGCAGATCCGGCCCGGCGACGTCGTCGGGTTCGGGATCTCGCACCCGTGCACGCTGTTCGACAAGTGGCGCGTGGCAGCCGTCGTGAGCGACGACGACCAGGTGGTCGACCTGGTCGGCACCGAGTTCTGACCCTGCACGTCCCGGACCGACCAGCACCACCCGCAAGTTCCCGAGAGAAAGAGGCACGATGAGCACCGCCAAGTCCCCGATCAGCACCCCGCACGCGCCGGCACCGGCCCACACGTTCCACCAGGGCGTGCGCAAGGGCCCGTTCGTCCAGGTCTCGGGCCAGGGCCCGGTCGACCCCGCGACGAGCGAGTACCTGTTCCCCGGCGACGTCGCGGCGCAGACCACGCGGACGCTGGAGAACGTCAAGGCCATCGTCGAGGGTGCGGGCGCCACGTTCGACGACGTCGTGATGCTCCGCGTGTACCTCACCAAGCGCGAGGACTTCCCCGTCATGAACGACGCGTACGGCGCGTTCGTCGAGGCCAACTGCCCGGGCGGCGTGCTGCCGGCCCGCACCACGGTCTTCACGGGGCTGCCCCGCGAGGAGATGCTGGTCGAGATCGACGCGTTCGCGATCACGGACTGACGCTCCCCGGCGTCGAGTGCGTGGTTCGGCTG
>NZ_JBHXBO010000190.1:0-8010 GCF_042726775.1 Oerskovia sp. NPDC060287 | reverse complement strand
GTCCTGCTCTTACTGACACCCCTTTTCTGACGTCCTGTCGTGCTGCGCGCTCGAGCAGGACTAGTGTTCCGCCATGACCCCCGCGTCCCGGGCCGGGGGAGACGACGGCATCGCGGCCCTCGTCCCCGCCCCTCCCGTCGTCCCTCACGTCGTGCGCCGCGCGCGCTGGAGCGCCACGGCCGCGTACGCGGCGCAGGGCTTCGGCTTCGCCGTGATGCTGACCAACGTCCCCACGTACGAGCGCTACCTGGGCATCGGCCCCGACGTCATCACTCTCGTGATCCTCGGGGTCTGCGTGTGCGCAGGGACGGGCAGCGCGCTGTCCGGCTGGTTCGCCGCCCGGTTCGGGTCGGCGCGCGTCGTGACCGGTGGGCTCCTGGTGGCCGCCGCCGGGATCCTCGCGGTCGGACTGAGCGCGGGGGCGGGGCTGCTCGCGACGTTCTTCCTCGCGTTCGCGGTGTACGGGTTGGCGCTCGGGTCGGTCGACGCCTCGACGTCGATGCAGGGAATCGACGTGCAGCGCGCGTACGGACGCAGCCTCATCGCGTCGTTCTTCGCGGCCAACGCCGCGGGCGGGGTCGTCGGGTCGCTCGCTGTGTCGGGAGCAGCGGGGCTCGGGATCGCGCTGCCCGTGTCCTTGGCGCTGGTCGCTGCGGCCGTCGCGGTGACGGTGCTCGTGCTGCGGGCCGGGCTGCTCTCGCGGACCGCGGCGGTCGCGGTCGCGGGGGAGGCGGGGGAGCCCGGTCGGGTCGGGGGTGGCACGCGTCAGGTGCCCGACGGCGCCGCTCCCGTCAGCGGGACGGACGGCGGACCCACGGCGCTCGGCGAGGGCGACCGGCCCGGCGGCGCGGGGGGACCTGCCGTGCGGGTTCCTCGTGCCACGACGGGCATGGTCGGGGCGGGGACCGTGATCGTGCTGGGCCTCGCGATGCTGGCGTTCCCCGTCGCCGACTCCGCGGTCTCGAGCTGGGGTGCGACCTTCCTGCAGGACGTGCTCGGGGCGAGCGCCGTCGTCGGGCCGCTGGGGTTCGGCGCTTACCAGGCGACCTTGATCTGCTCGCGGCTGCTGGGGGACCGCGCGGTCGAGCGCTGGGGGCGCGTGCGTGTCGTGGCGCTCGGCGGTGCGGTGGGGGTCGTGGGGCTCGGGCTCGTCGCGGTCTCGCCGGTGTGGCCGCTCGCGGTCCTCGGGTTCGCCGCGACGGGGCTGGGACTCGGGGTCGTGGCTCCCATGGCGTTCTCGGCCGCGGGAGACCGGGCCGCGGAGTCGGTGGCCGGTGCTGCCGTGGCCCCGGTGGCACCTGCTGCCGGAGGTGGCCTGGCGGCCGGTGGTGGCCCGGCGGCCGGCGTCGGGCCGACCGTCGAGGAGGCGACCGACCGGGCCGTGGCCCGGCTCAACGTCTTCACCTACGTCGGCGCCGTGCTCGGTGGCGCGATGACCGGGGTGTTCGCGACGACCGACACGCTGCGGCTGGGGTTCGGGGTGCTGGCCGTGCTGGCGCTCGCGACGGTCGTGCTCGCGGGGCGCTTCCGTGAGGCCGTGCTCCCCGTGGCTCGGGCGGACCAGGGGTAGGGTCCTGCGGACCAGGGGAAACGGTGCGGCGTCCTGCGCCGTGACGAGCGTCTCGCGGCCTCGTTTTCCCCCGTGTGGGTGGCGTGGGGTTTGATGGCCGGGTGCTGACGATCGCTACTGCCAACGTGAACGGGATCCGCGCCGCCTACCGTCGGGGCATGGACGCCTGGGTCGCCTCGCGCACCCCGGACGTCATGCTCCTCCAGGAGGTGCGAGCCCCCGACGAGATCCTGAACGAGCTCCTGGGCGAGGGCTGGCACATCGCCCACCAGGCGTGCGACATCAAGGGCCGGGCAGGGGTCGCGGTCGCGTCGCGGCTGCCCGTGACGGCCGTGCGGATCGGCCTGGGCAAGGGGGAGCCGGAGCCGCCCGTGGACACGGGCCGCTGGGTCGAGGCGGACCTCGAGCTGCCCTCGGGCGAGAAGCTCACGGTCGTCTCGACCTACATCCACTCGGGCACGGCCGGCACGCCCAAGATGGACGAGAAGTACGCCTACCTCGAGAAGGTCACCGAGCGCCTGCGCGAGCTCTCTGCCGCAGGGGGCCGCGTCGTCGTCGCGGGAGACCTGAACATCGCGCACAAGAACGTCGACATCAAGAACTGGAAGGGCAACCAGAAGTCCGCGGGATTCCTGCCCGAGGAGCGCGCCTACCTCGACACCTGGTTCGACGACCTGGGGTTCGTCGACCTCGGGCGTCGTCACGGCGGAGAGGGCCCCGGCCCGTTCACCTGGTGGTCCTGGCGTGGTCAGGCCTTCGTCAACGACTCGGGCTGGCGCATCGACTACCAGCTCGCGTCCCCGGCCTTGGCCGAGCACGCGGTCAAGGTCGAGGTGGACCGTGCCGACGACTACGAGAGCCGCTGGAGCGACCACGCCGCGCTGGTCGCGACGTACGACCTCTGAGCCCGGGGCCCCTCGGATCAGTCGTGGGCGGGGACCGGGAGCTCGGTCATGCGTGACAGCGGCGACAGGAGGACGGGCAGGGCGCCCAGCGTCATGACGGCCGCCCCGATCCACAGCGCGGGGGTCACGCCCCACACCGTCCCGATCCATCCGCCGAGCAGTCCGCCGATCGGGATGGGGCCCCACACGATGAAGCGGGCCGAGGCGTTCATGCGGCCCAGCAACGCTGGCGGGCACAGCCGCTGACGGAAGCTGACCTGCGCGACGTTGTAGACGACGACCGCGAGGTTGAACACGAACCCCCCGATCACGAGCACGACCGGGACCAGGGCTGCCCCGGCGCCGGTCGTCGCGCCCGTCGCCGCCACGATGGCCGCGGCGGGCGTGATGGCGTAGGACAGCCCCGTGAACACCGCCGAGGCGGGGATGATCCGTGCTGGGCCGACCCAGCGGGCGGCGCGGTCGGCCAGGACCGCGCCGAGGAGCCCGCCCGCGGCGCTCGCCGAGAGCACGACGCCGTAGGTCGCGGTCCCGACGTCGAGCGTGCGCAGGGCGAAGATCACCACGACGGCGTTGCCGATCGCCCCGCCCAGGTTGCTGAGCGAGGTGCAGGCGAGGATCCGTCGGAGCAGTGGCTCGCTCGAGACGAAGCGGAGCCCCTCGGCGATCTCGGTGCGCAGCGGGCGTCGCGACGCGGGGTCGGGCAGGTCCTCGCGGTGGCCGATCCGCGCCATCGCGAACGCGCTGGCCAGGTACGTGCCGACGGTCGCGACCATCACCAGGGGAGCGGACAGCACCCGCAGCGCGACCCCGCCGATCGCGGGACCGGCGATCATCGCGACGGACTGGGTCGCCTGGAGCTTGGAGTTGCCCTCGACGACGTGGTCGAGCCCGACGAGGCCGGGGACGTAGCTCTGGTGCGCGACGTCGAAGAAGAGGCTGAAGGTGCTGATGACCACGGCGGCTCCGATGAGCAGCCCCATGCTCGCGTGCCCCGTCAGGGCGGCGGCGACCACGACCGAGAGGATGACCGCGCGGGCGAGGTCGGCCGCGACGAGCACGCGGCGCTTGCGCATGCGGTCCACCCACGCCCCGGCCGGCAGGCTGAGGAGCAGGAATGCTGCCGTCTCCGCCGCGTTGAGGGCACCCATCTGCCACTCGGTCGCGTGCAGGTGGGACACCGCGAAGATCGGCAGGACGAACCCCGTGAGCTGTGCGCCGAGCTGCCCCAGCGCATCGCCACCCCACAGGTAGCGGAAGTCGCGGTGGTGGATCAGGCTGCGCGGGGACGCAGCGGTGCGCACCTGCGGTTCGTCAGACGTCATGCGGGACAGCGTGCTGCAAGTGATTGGGAAATGTCAATCAGTTAGCCTGTGGGGGTGACCCCGGACCATGCAGCCCCCAGCGCGCCGCACTCAGCCGCAGCCGCAGCCGCAGCCGCGGCCGCAGCCGCAGGGCGCGGTGCGCACGCGCCGACCGCCGACCTGCCGACGGCCGGCGACTCGGTCGCCGAACGGGACGCCGACGCGCGCGCTCTCGCGTCGACGGTGCGCGTGCGGATCCTGCGTATCTGCCTCGACGAACCGCGGACCAACAAGGAGATCGCCCAGCTCCTCGGCAAGAACCCGGCGACGACGCTCCATCATGTCCGGACGCTCGTGGCCCGGGGGTTCCTCACGGCGCAGCCCGCGCGCACCGGGGCGCGCGGAGCGCGGGAGGTCCCGTACCTCGCGACGGGCCGGTCCTGGACGACGGACCTGGGGCCTGGCGGTCACCAGGTGCTCCTCGACGCGTTCCTCGAGGAGCTGTCGGCGGCCGACCCGGCGCGCGTCGACATGGGGCGGCTCGGCCTGCGGCTCGACGCCGAGGGCCGTGACGAGCTCTCGCGGCGCCTCAACGAGGTCCTCGAGGACTTCCGGCAGCGCGAGCCGGTGGCCGACGGCGAACCGTGGTCGGTGTTCGTCGCGATCCACCACGACACGAGCCGCGACCCGCGCCCGAGTGCATGATTTCGCTGCGACTCGCCGGGCGTGTCGCAGCAGGATCATGCACTCGGCGCGGCGGCGCCGACCGATCCGGTCCACAAGACGGTGCCGGGCCATCCGGTCTCGATCTGCCTAACAACTTGCAACTTTTGGTTGACAGCAAGCAAAAGCCTCCTTAAGGTCCGAGAGTCAACGCTGACTCGTCTTCAAGGAGGAAGATCTCCAGTGCGAATCCCCTCACGCCATCGAAGAGGCCTCTCCGGCCTGCTCGGGGCCTCACTGCTCGTACCCCTCGCCTTCGCCGGGACGCTTCCGTCGGCCACCGCGGCCGAGACCGAGATGGAGCCCGGCGTCACGCTGCGCACCTTCCAGCTCGCGCAGGATCCCGGCTCCGTGTGCACCCTCAAGTCGGGGACCACGCCCAACGTCGACAAGCTCATGCCGACGATCGACTGGAGCACCCCGGAGCAGTTCGGGGCGTCCGACCGCTTCATCACCCACGCCCTGGCGACGCTCACCGTGCCCGCGGAGGGCGAGTACTCGTTCCGCGTGACGAACGACGACGGCGCCCTCGTCTACATCGACGACCAGCTCGTGCTCGAGAACGACGGACCCAACGACTCGACCTCGGTCGAGGGTGCTATCACCCTCACCGCCGGTGCCCACGACCTGCGGGTCGAGTACTACGAGGGCACCGACAAGCAGCGTCTGACGCTCGCGTGGAAGACCCCTGGCGCGTCGTCGTTCGTGGTGGTCCCGACGTCGGTGCTGAGCACCGAGGCCAACGTCGTGCGCGTGACCGCGCCCGGCAACAAGTACTGCGAGGGGGCGACGGACACCTCGGGCGACGGCCTGCGCCTGGACACCGTCAACCCGAACTACGAGCTCGTCGACCTGCGTCCTGCGGGCTTCGAGCCCAAGGTCTCGGGCCTCGCGTTCACCCCGGACGAGAAGCTGGCCGTGGTGACCACGGGTGACGTGAGCTCCGGTGGCTGGCGGCCCAACCCGACGTCGGGCGAGGTGTACCTCCTCGACGGCGTGATCGACGCGACCGGCCCCGAGGACGTCACGGTGACGAAGGTCGCCGACCAGCTCCTCAACCCCATGGGCATCGAGGTCATCGAGGACTCGATCTTCGTCTCCGAGCGGTACCAGCTCACGCAGCTCACCGACCCGGACGGCGACGGCTTCTACGACACGCACACCAAGATCGCCGGGTGGCCCGACGGCGGCAACTTCCACGAGTTCGCCTTCGGCCTGATCCACGACGAGAACTACTTCTACGTCAACCTCTCGGTCGCGATCGACAACGGCGGCGCGACGACCACCCCGCAGCCCGCCGCCAACCGGGGCACCTCGATCAAGATCGACCGTGCGACGGGTGAGGTCACCTACGTCGCGGGCGGCCTGCGCACCCCCAACGGCATCGGGTTCGGTCCCGAGGGCGAGATCTTCGGGACGGACAACCAGGGCGCGTGGCTCCCTGCGAACAAGCTCGTCCACATCGAGCAGGACAAGTTCTTCAACCACTTCACGACCCCTGCCGGGAAGTTCGACGCGAACCCCGTGTCCCAGCCCGCGCTGTGGCTCCCGCAGAACGAGATCGCGAACTCCCCGGGCAACCCGATCCTCGTCGAGGACGGCGAGTTCGCCGGGCAGATGCTGCTCGGCGACGTCACCTACGGCGGGCTCCAGCGCGCGTTCCTCGAGAAGGTCGACGGCGAGTTCCAGGGTGCGGTCTTCCGCCACACCGCGGGCCTCGAGGTCGGTGCCAACCGCGTCATCACGGGCCCCGACGGTGCGCTGTACGTCGGTGGCACGGGCGAGGGCGGCAACTGGGGCGAGTCCGGCAAGCTCCGGTTCGGTCTCCAGAAGCTCTCTCTGGTCGACGAGGACTCGTTCGACATGAAGGAGATGCGCGTCGTCGAGGGCGGGTTCGAGATCGAGTACACCGACCCGGTGTCCGACGCCGTGGTCGCGAAGCTGGCCGACGCCTACTCGCTCAAGCAGTGGCGCTACGTGCCGACGCAGCAGTACGGCGGCCCCAAGGTCGACGAGACGCCGCTGTTCGTCACCGACGCCACGGTGTCCGAGGACCGCACGACCGTCACGCTCGAGGTCGAGGGTCTCAAGCCCGGCCACGTCGTGCACCTGCGTTCGCCGCGCCCGTTCGCCTCGGACGAGGGTGCTGAGCTCCTGAGCACCGAGGCCTGGTACACGCTCAACTCGCTGCCGGGCTACGTCGCCCCGGCGGACCGCGGCTGGTACGAGGCCGAGGAGGCGCAGCCGCTCGGCAGCTCGAGCCTCGGCTCGGACCACAGCAACTACTCCGGCTCGGGCTTCGCCGCCGGCATGCAGAACGTCGGCTCCGGTCGCACGTTCGCCGTGACGGTTCCCGAGGCGGGGACCTACCCGGTCAACCTGCGCTACGCGAACGGCATCCACCCGTACACCGAGCTCCGCGCCAAGAACGTCTCGCTCTACGTCAACGACCAGAAGGTCGGTCCGTGGACCCTCCCCACGACCGGTGACTGGAAGAAGTGGGCGACCATCACGCGCGATCTCGACCTCGTCGCGGGCCACAACACGATCACCCTCAAGTACGACCAGGGTGACCAGGGCAACGTGAACCTCGACGTGCTCTCGATCGGGCAGAACCCCGACATCTGCTCCCCGGCGGACGTCGAGGACGGCTACCGCGGCATCTTCGACGGCACCCTCGCGAGCCTCGCGGACTGGAGCCTCGCGGGCGCCGGCACGTTCGGTCGCCAGGACGACTGCTCGATCCGCACCAACGGTGGCATGGGTCTGCTCTGGTACACGGCCCAGGAGCTCGAGGAGTACTCGCTCAAGCTCGACTGGAAGCTCGTCAAGGACGACAACGGCGGCGTGTTCGTCGGCTTCCCGAACCCCGGCAACGACCCCTGGGTCGCGGTCAACCAGGGGTACGAGATCCAGATCGACGCGAGCGACGCCGCTGACCGCACGACCGGTGCGATCTACACGTTCCAGGGCGCTGACGCAGCGGCCGTGACCGCGGCGCTCAAGCCCGTGGGCCAGTGGAACGCGTACGACATCCGCGTCGAGGGCGACCGCATCCGGATCTACCTCAACGACGTGCTCGTCAACGACTTCACGAGCACCGACCCGGCGCGCGACCTGTCGAGCGGCTTCATCGGGATCCAGAACCACGGCAACGGTGAGACGGTCTCCTACCGGAACATCCGCGTCAAGGACCTGGGTGCCGAGCCCGAGCCCGAGCTCGCGGTGTCGGTGACCGTCCAGCCCAAGTGCGTGGCCGGCAAGGTCACGCTGAGCGTGCGTGCCGTCAACGACGACACGGTGCCCGTCGACGTCGTGCTCAGCACGCCGTTCGGCAAGAAGACCATGACCGGCGTCCTGCCGGGCAAGTCGGCTCAGCAGACGTTCGCGACACGCTCGACCTCGATCGAGGCCGGGACCGCGACCGTGACGGCGAGCTCCGGAGGCAAGGAGGTCGTGGTCGAGACGACCTACGACGCGTCGAGCTGCGGCTGACGCACCCTCGGGC
>NZ_JBHXBO010000189.1:0-8057 GCF_042726775.1 Oerskovia sp. NPDC060287 | reverse complement strand
CACCCCCCGCTGGCGGGCGGCTTGCGCGGGGGGGGCGGCGGGCCGCGCCTGGGGGGGGCCCCCCCGCGGATACGGCCCCCCCCCCCCCCGCCCCGCGCGGATCAGGGGCATCTACTCACTTCTCGGCAGGAGCGGGGCCCGGCGTCAGGCCGACTCGACGATGTGGCCCCGCTTGATCACGAAGTCGTCGCGCATGTCCTCGAGCTCCTTGCCGCGCGTCTCCGGGATCTTGTAGAAGACGAAGAACAGCGACAGCAGCGCGAAGAACGCGTAGAAGGCGTACGCGAAGCTCAGGCCGATGTCCGCCAGGACGGGGAACGACGTGGAGATCGCGAAGTTCGCGACCCACTGCGCGGCAGCGGCGACCGCCAGCGCGCTCGCACGGATGCGGTTGGGGAACATCTCGCCCAGCAGCACCCAGACGACCGGCCCCCACGACGCCCCGAAGAACACCACGAACGCGTTGGCCGCGATGAGCGCGACCGTCGCCCAGGCGCCGTCGAGCGAGGCCGTCGACGTGCCGTCGGACGCCGTGGTCAGCGTGGCCTGCGTGAACGCGACCGCCATCATGCCGAGCGAGACGAACATGCCCGCCGAGCCCGCGAGGAGCAGCGCGCGCCGCCCCACCTTGTCGATCAGGAGGATCGCGACGATCGTGACGACGATGTTGGTGACCGACGTGATGACCGAGGTCAGGAGCGCGTCGTCCTCCGAGAACCCGACCGAGCGCCACAGCGTCGTCGAGTAGTAGAAGATCACGTTGATGCCCACGAACTGCTGGAAGACCGACAGCAGGATGCCGACCCAGACGATGGGCTTGAGGCCCAGCCGTTTGCCCCGCAGGTCCTTGAGAGAGGCCTTGGTGTCCGACTTGAGGGAGTCCTCGATGTCCGCGATCTTGTGGTCGACGTCCTGGACCCCCGTGAACTCGCGCAGGACCTCGGCGGCCTTCTTGGTCTCGCCCTTGGCGACCAGGTAGCGGGGCGACTCGGGGATCCGCAGCGCGAACAGGCCGTACGCGACGGCCGGGACGGCCGCGGCCATGAACATCCAGCGCCACGCCTCCTGCCCCAGCCACAGGACGTTCGACGCGCCACCCGCGGCCCCGGCCAGCGCCGCGTCCGTGAGGAGCGAGGCGAAGATACCGGTCACGATCGCGAGCTGCTGCAGAGAGCCGAGCCGACCGCGGATGCGCGCCGGGGAGACCTCGGCGATGTACGCGGGGGCGATGACCGACGCGGCGCCGATGCCGAGGCCGCCGATCACGCGCCACAGGATCAGGTCCACGACCGAGAACGCGAGGCCCGAGCCGAACGCCGACACGAAGAACAGCGCCGACGCGATGAGCATGACCTTGATGCGGCCGATCTTGTTCGCGACCGGACCCGCGAACCACGCACCCACCGCGCAGCCGATCAGCGCGGACGAGACGGCGAAGCCCGTGATCGCCGCGTTGAGCTCGAACGTCTCGGACAGGGAGTCGACGGCCCCGTTGATCACCGCCGTGTCGAACCCGAAGAGGAAGCCGCCGAGCGCGGCCGCGAGGCTGATCCCGATGACTCTCTTGTTGAGCCGCTTGGCCTGAGCCTGGGCTTGGGCGTCCCCAGCTGCTCCTGCGTCGTTGCTGGTCATGACGACCCCCTCCGTGTCAGGTTTCCCTTCGACGATAGTGACGTGGGGGCCGGGCCGCGCGGTGAGCGTCCGTGGGGAGGGTCACGCGATCGCGTCGAGAATCATCCAGGTCACGTGCCTCGTCCTGGGGTCGACGGCGTCGCTCGGGTTCCACACCGCGTCGAACGACTCCGGGGTTCCCGAGGCCGGAGACCAGTCGAGACCGGTCGTGGCCGTCAGGAGCGAGATGGCGGCCTCGGCGTCGTCTCTCGCGGCCCGCGGCGGCCAGGCGAGCCCGGTCACGACGACCCAGGTGCCCGGGACTTTCCGGTACTCGACGGGCTCGTCGACGTCGACGGGCTCGAGGCCGAGCGCGGCGACGACCGCGCATGCCCTGGCCGCGGCCTCGTCGGCGCCGCCTGCCTCGACGTGCGTCCGGAGGGAGACGTGGCGGGTCCATCGACGAACCGGCTCCTCCTCGCTCTCCACGTCAGGACCGTAGCTCGTCACCGGACCCCAGCGGGTCGATGCGTCGAGCGGCCGCGGCCCGGAGGACCTCGGCCGTGCGCGCGTCCGCCGGGAGGAACGTCTCGATCGTGAGCTCCGACAGGGTGACGTCGACAGGTGTCCCGAAGGTCGTGACCATGCCGAGGAAGGCGAGCTCGCCGTCGCCGTGGCGCAGGCGGAAGGGGATGGCGAGGCCGTCGGCACCGTGGTCGGCGCCACCGTTCGTCGGCACAGAGCCGCGCGGGACCGGGTAGGCGTCGAGCTCCCGGTAGAGGTCGGCGAGCTCGCCGCGGTCGTTCCACTCGACCTGCCTGCGCAGCCTGCCCAGCAGCTCGGTGCGCCAACGAGCGAGGTCGACGACGCGCGGAGCCATGCCCCTCGGGTGCAACCCGAGGCGGAGCACGTTCACGGGCTCGGTCAGGAGGTCCGCGTCGACGCCGTCGAGGAGCACCTCGACCGATGCGTTGGCCTCGACCAGGGTCCACGTCCCGTCCACCACGAACGCCGGGAACGGGTCGTGGGCATCGAGCACGGCCCGCAGCGAGGCACGCAGCGGCTCCAGCCCCGCCGCGCCCACGGGAGTCTCGGGGTGGCCGGGCGCGTACCCGGCGGCGAGCAGGAGTCGGTTCCGCTCCCGCAGCGGGACGTGCAGCACCTCTCCGAGCCGGGCCACGAGCTCCCTGCTCGGGCTGGCCTTCCCGGTCTCGACACAGCTCAGGTGTCGCGTCGAGACGTCGGCCTCGATCGAGAGCGCGAGCTGGCTGAGGCGACGACGCTCGCGCCACTCGCGCAGCATGGCCCCCACGGTCGCGCCGGTGCGCCGTGCGGGGAGCGCCGCGTCCTGCTTCATCGGAGCCCAGCCGTGCGCCGCAGGCCCACGGCTTCGGTGATCGTGATCCAGAGGACGGCGAGCGCCTGACCGACCACGAGGAGGATCCCCCAAGGCGTCGGCGACCAGACCAGCAGGACCAGCACGCTCGCGAGCATCCACGCGCAGTTGGCTGTGACGACCACCCGCGCGGCCCCCCGGTGGAGCGGGACACGGCGAGCCGTGAACCACAGGAAGGTCGCGAGCAGCAGCAGCACGACGCCTGCCCCCACGAGGAGCGTGAGCGGCAGCCCGAGCGGCCCGGCGAGCGGGACCGCGGCCAGGAGCAGCAGCGGTGCGCTCAGGAGACCGGCGACCGCGTCGGTCCGGATCGCGCGCCGGAGCTCCTCCTCGGGTGCGGGAACCTCTGGGCGAGCTGCGGTCGTGCGGGTGGTGGTGGCAGGAACGGGACGCATCAGGACCTCCGACGGGACGAGCACGAGTGCGATGGCTCCCACTGTGGCGGCCCGCCGTGCGCCCTGTCGATGACCTCCCAGGTCATGCTGACGCGCCCGGCCCCCCCTACGGCTCGGGGTGCAGCGCGTCGTACTTGAGGAAGCGCGGCTGCGTCCGCAGGATCAGCCACACCACGACGATGCAGGCCAGCCCGCCCGCGACCGCGGCCCACCCCTCGCCGAACCAGCTCGCCTGGGCACCGAGGACCACCTCGCCCAGGCGAGGGCCGCCCGCGACGACCACGATGAAGACGCCCTGGAGGCGGCCGCGCATGTCGTCGGGGGTCGCGGTCTGGAGGATCGTCTGGCGGAAGACCGCGCTGACGGCGTCGGACGCCCCGGCGAGAGCGAGGGCGATGCACGCCGCGATCAGGCCGCCCACGAGCACCTGCGGCGGGTTGGTCGAGCCCACGAGGAGCAGGACCCCGCCGAACGCCGCGATCGACAGCCCCCACGCCGTGATGGCCCACGCGATCACGAGCCCCTGCCAGCGCACGCGCGAGAGCGCCCCGGAAAACACCCCGGCGAGCACCGCGCCGACCGCGAACGCCGCGCTCAGCACGCCCGTCGTGGTCTCGCCACCCCCGATGAAGAGCACGCCCACGGCGGGCAGCAGCACGCGCGGGAACGCGAGGATCATCGCGGCGAGGTCGACCAGGAAGGTCGTGCGCACGTTGGGCCGGGTCGCGAGGTAGCGCAAGCCGTCGACGACCGAGCTGATGCCGACGACCTTGCGGCGGGGCACCGCCTGGTCCCCGTCCACTCCAGCCGCCACGGCATCGGAGCCGGCCGCGCCGGAGCCGCCCTGGGGTGCCAGGACCGGCGGGATCGACGGCAGCCGCCACACGGCCCACAGCGCCGCGGCGAACAGGACCACGTCGATCGAGTACGCGATCCCGTATCCCCACAGTGCCACGAGGAACGCACCGAGCAGCGGACCGACGGTCAGCGCGATGCTCCACGAGATGGTCTGGAGCGCGTTCGCGGCGGGCAGCAGCCGGGGCTCGACGAGTCGCGGGATGATCGCCGAGCGGGCGGGGTTGTTGATCGCGAACGCCGCCGACTGGAGCGCGACGAGCCCGTACAGGACCCCGACCGAGCCGACGTCGAGCCACGCCTGGAGCGCGAGCAGGCCGGTGACGACCCACAGCGCCCACGACGCGAGCAGCGCGACCTTGCGGCGGTCGTAGGCGTCGACGAGCGCGCCCCCGTACAGGCCGAGCGCCACGAGGGGCACGAGCGCGAAGACGCCCAGCACGCCGACCGCGAGGGTCGAGCCGGTGAGCGCGTACACCTGCAGGCCCACGGCGACGACGGTCAGCTGCGAGCCGAGGTTGGAGACACCGAGCCCCCACCACAGCCGACGGAACGGCGGGGAGACGCGGAGCGGGGTCGTGTCGGCAAGGATGCCGTCGAGGCGGGGCACGATCGACGAGGCTACCTCGCACCGGGCGGAAGACCGTCTCCCGAGGCGACCGTCTCAGAACCGCGGTCGACCTCGCGCGGTGCGCGGCGCCGTCGGGCCGTGTGCGCGTCAGGCCGTGAGTGCGGCCCGGACCTCTCCGACGAGCGCGGCCATGGCACGCTCGGCCTCCGCGGCGTCCCCTGCGGCGACCGCGCGGGCGACGGCCTCGTGCTCGTCGAGCGCCTCGGCGACCGGCGCCTGCGGCATGAGGCCCAGGTGGGTGCGCCCGGCGAGGACCTCGCCCACGACCTCGTGCAGCGCGGCGAACATCTCGTTGCCCGAGGACCGCAGGAGCAGCGCGTGCAGGCGGATGTCGAGCACGAGGAACTCCTCGAGGCGCCCGGCCTCGCCCAGCTCGCGCATGCGCGCGGCGAGCTCGACGAGCTCGGTACGGGCCTCGTGGGTCGCGTGGCGGGCGGCGCCCGCGGCGGCCAGGGGTTCGACGGCGCAGCGCAGCTCGGTCAGCGAGCGCAGCTGTGCGTCGCGGCCGGGGCCGGCGAGACGCCAGCGGATGATCCGGGCGTCGTAGACGTTCCAGTCCTGCTCGGGGAGCACGACGAGGCCGATCCGACGGCCCGAGCGCACGAGGCCGAGCGCCTCGAGCTGACGCATGGTCTCTCGGGTCACGGTGCGGGAGACGCCGAACTCGGCGCCGATCCCGTCCAGGGTCAGTGCGCTCCCCGCAGGGAGGTGACCTGCGGTGATGCGGCGACCGAGGACGTCGGTCACCGAGCTGTGGAGCACCGTCGCGGACATGGGTCGAGCCTACGGCTCTTTCATAGGTCACACCATTGCCTTGCCAAAGGTGATACCAATCGTGCATGCTCGGTGAGCGGCCACAGAGGTCCGCTCACGACGCAGCAGTCGACGGACAGCCAAGGAACCCCCTCATGGACACAGACGTCAGCCCCACCCCGGACAGGGGAGCCAGCCCCTCGTCGGGAGCCGCCCCAGCGCCGGCGGCCGACCACAGCCCCGTGCACCTCGTCATCATGGGTGTCGCCGGCTCGGGCAAGACCACGGTCGCGACCCTGCTCGCGGACCGCACGCACCGGCCGTACGCCGAGGCCGACGAGTTCCACCCCCAGGCCAACATCGACAAGATGAGCGCGGGCACCCCGCTCACCGACGAGGACCGCTGGCCCTGGCTCCGCGCGATGCGCGACTGGCTCGACGTGCAGGCCGCCGAGGGGGACTCGGCCGTCGTCACCTGCTCGGCGCTCAAGCACAGCTACCGCGACCTGCTGCGGACCGCGCACGGGCGTGTCCGGTTCGTGCACCTCACGGGTAGCGCCGAGCTGCTCGAGGAACGCATGACCCATCGCAGCGGGCACTTCATGCCCGCGTCCCTGCTCCCCTCGCAGCTCGCGACCCTCGAACCGCTCGCGGCCGACGAGGACGGGATCACGCTCGACGTCGGCGCGCCGCCCGAGGAGCTCGTCGACCGGATCCTCGCATCCACCGCGCTGCCCCGCCCCACGATCCCCCGCGCACCCCGCCACCTGGCCGGCGCACCCACCCACCCCGAGGAGCGATGATGCTCACCCTCGCCTCGCACCCGCTCGCCGCGGGCGCCCTGCGCGCAGCCACCGAGACCCCGACGACCGACGCGGGCACGACCCAGCTCATCCTCGCGGCCGTGCTCGGGATCGCGACGATCATCGTCCTGATCGTGTGGCTCAAGCTCCACCCGTTCCTGTCCCTCATGATCGGCTCGGCGGTCCTCGCGATCGTCGCGGGCATCGACTTCGTGAGCGCGTTCGTGAGCTTCTCGGCGGGGCTCGGGTCGACCGTCGCCGGGGTCGGTGTCCTCATCGCGCTCGGCGCGATCATCGGCAAGATGCTCATCGACTCGGGTGGCGCGGACCAGATCGTCGACACGATCCTGGCGCGCACCCCCCTGCAGCGGCTGCCGTGGGCCATGGCGCTCATCGCGTTCGTCGTGGGCATCCCGCTGTTCTTCGAGGTCGGCGTGGTCCTGCTGATCCCCGTGGTCATGATGGTCGCGCGTCGCTCCAAGGTCTCCCCGATCCTCGTCGGCATCCCCGCCCTCGCGGGGCTGTCGGCGCTGCACGGCCTCGTCCCTCCGCACCCCGGGCCGCTGCTCGCGATCGACGCGCTGGGCGCGAACCTGGGCCTGACGCTCGGGCTCGGTCTGCTCGTGGCCGTGCCGACCGTCATCGTCGCGGGGCCGCTGCTCGCCAAGCCGCTCGCGGTGTGGGTCAAGCTGCCCCCGCCCACGACCGTCCTGGGCGTGTCCGAGCGGGACGAGGACGCCCCCCGCCCGAGCTTCGCGGTCGCGGTCACCGTGGTCCTGCTGCCCGTGATCCTCATGCTGGCCCGGACCGTCGTCGAGATGACGGGGACCATCGAGTCACCCGTCGGCAAGGGGCTCGAGTTCATCGGGACGCCGCTCGTCGCGCTGCTCATCACGGCTCTCGTGTCGCTCGTGGCCTTCGGCAGCGCGATGGGGCGCACGCGCGACGAGATCAGCACGTTGGTCGACAAGTCCTTCGCCCCGATCGCGGGCATCCTGCTGATCGTGGGCGCGGGCGGCGGGTTCAAGCAGACGCTCGTCGACACGGGAGTGGGAGACGTCATCGCGAGCGGGATCTCCGACGCGAACCTCTCGCCGCTCCTGGCGGGCTGGCTCGTCGCGGCACTGATCCGTGTCGCCACGGGTTCCGCGACGGTCGCGACCATCACGGCCGCCGGGATCATGGCTCCGCTCGCTGCGGGACTCTCCCCCACGCACGCGGCGCTCCTCGTGCTCGCGATCGGCGCCGGCTCTGTGTTCCTGTCCCACGTCAACGACGCGGGGTTCTGGCTCATCAAGGAGTACTTCGGCATGACCGTGGGACAGACGTTCAAGACGTGGTCCGTCATGGAGTGCGTGCTGTCGGTCGTGGCGCTGGTCGTGATCCTGCTGCTGGGGCTGGTTGTCTAGCGCACATCCCTGCCCGACGGCGGCCGGCCGGTCCGCCGTCGGGTCCGCCGCGTCGGGGTTGCCGCGTCCTGTGGCCCGGTCTCGGGTGGCGGGCGCCCGGCGACCCGGCGACCCGGCGACCCGGCGACCCGGCGACCCGGCGACCCGGCGACCCGGCGACCCGGCGACCCGGCGACCCGGCGACCCGGACCAGCATGTGTTTTC
>NZ_JBHXBO010000188.1:0-8062 GCF_042726775.1 Oerskovia sp. NPDC060287 | reverse complement strand
GTGAGTAGATGCCCCTGGATCACCCGATCTGGGGGCATCTACTCACTTCTCGGCGGGCACGGCGGGCGCGGCGCTCACGGGTGGGCGCGGCAGGCTCAGGCTCAGCGGCGTCAGCTCCGCGCGTCGACCATCCTGGCCCCCGACACGACTCCCGACAGCCCCCGCCGGTCGCGGGTGAACAGGACCGAGACGACCGCCACGAAGGCGACGAGACCTCCCAGGGGCGCTGCGACGTCGGGCACGAGACCACCGCCCGGGACCTCCGCCAGGACCAGGCACGCTCCCCACAGCCCGCCCGACGCGAAGCCGCGCACCGCACGGCGGACCGTGGTCCCACGGCCCAGCCCGTCGGGTCCGACCGCCCCCGCCGCGGCGTCGGCCGTCCAGCGCGGCTCGAGCCACATCGCCCGCTGCCCCCACGACGCCCCGCTGCCCAGGAACGGGGGCACGAACAGGACCAGCACCACGGGCACCACGGTGCCGAGCACGACGTCGATCCCGTCCGACCCCAGCGGGATCTCCTGGCCCGTCACCACGAGCACGATCCGGTAGGACAGCACCAGCACGGTCCCGACGACCGAGACCAGCACCGCGTCGAGCAGCATGCCCAGCCAGCGCCGCCACACCGTGACCGGACGCGGGACCCCACGCTGCGCCGCGAGGTCGGTCGACCGCGGCATCCAGCGCAGGACGACCGGGGCGATCAGCGCACCGACCAGCCCTCCGAGCGTGTTGGTCAGGAGGTCGTCGACGTCGGCCAGCCGGTACGAGCACGGGATGAGGCCGTAGATGCCCGTGCCCTGCGTGGTCTCGATGAACAGCGACGCGGCGAACGCCGAGAGCACCGTGAGCGGCAGCCGCCACCCGAAGAACCGGCGCACCAGCACGCCCCACGGGATGAACAGGACGACGTTGAACACCGTCTGCAGCACGGCCGGGCTGCGCAGGCGGGCCGCGGTGCTCATGCCCGCGGTGTCCCGGCGGATGTCGTCGACGAACTGGAAGGGGTTGAGCTGGGGACCCGAGAACCCGTGCTGCGCGCACCACTGCGCCAGGTCGCCCGACGGCAGCGGCAGGAGCGTGTACGCGACGAGCGCGACCCCGTAGACCGCGACCGCAGCCGACCCGAGCAGGCGCAACCAGCTCAGCCGCCCGTACCGGCGGTAC
The DNA here is from genome assembly GCF_042726775.1 of Oerskovia sp. NPDC060287. Lineage (NCBI taxonomy): Bacteria > Bacillati > Actinomycetota > Actinomycetes > Micrococcales > Cellulomonadaceae > Oerskovia > Oerskovia sp. NPDC060287. The sequence goes on along the minus strand of NZ_JBHXBO010000188.1, from coordinate 6,895 downwards.
TGCCACACCACGACGGGCAGCAGGATCAACAGGAAGACGACGAGGCCGCCGATCACTCCCACGTACGCGGGCCAGGTCCACATGCTCACGTCGAGACCCTAGTCAGCGATGCTCACCGCGTCGCGGCGGGTCGGGGTCGCGTGCGTCACGCCCCGGCCCTGCCTCAGGCGTCGCCGTCGTGGCCGCCGTCGTCGTGCGACTCGCCGCGGCCCAGGTCGCGGCCGTGGTCGCGCGTCCGGTCGAGACCTCTGTCGCGGCCTGCCTCGGCTGGCCCGACGGCGTTCGCCGGGTCGCCCCCGCTCCCCGTGCCGTCCTCCAGCGTGTAGGAGCCCTCGGTGTCCCCCTCGTCCTCGATCCGGTGTCTCTCGGCCGTCTCCTCGCGCTCGTCGATCACGTCCTGCCCAGGTCCCGCGAACGCCTTGGAACGCTCGACCCCCTCGGCCGTCCCGCTGAAGAACGCCGACTCGGACGCGCCCCCGGGCTGGTCCTCGGGGCCCGCGTCGGCCGCACCCCCCGGCGCGGCCGCGAGCTCGGCCTCGACGGGAGACATGACGCGCGTCTCGACGACGTCCTGCGGTGCGCCGACCGTCCCGATCACCCGTGTCTGGTCGTGCACCGAGACGCGCCGCGTCGCGGGCCGGGTGGAGAGCGGCGGCTGCCCCGGGATGCCCGGCCCCACGGGGATCGCGGGAGGCAGGTGCACCGCGGGCTCGGGCTTCTCCGGGCTCGGGATCCCCGGCTGGGCGGCCGCGCCCCCGGGCGCGACGTCCGGGTCCTCGCTGATGCGCCCCTCCTCGACCCCCTCGAAGCGCGTGCGGGGCAGCGAGTCGGCGCTCGACCGCTGGAGCCACTCGACGAGCCCTTCCCGCACGAAGCACCGCAGGTCGAACAGGGTCGGGGCGTCGCGCGCGCTCACGAGCGCTCGGACCCGCACCACGCCGTTGATCGCGTCGGTCACCTGGAGGATGCCGACGCGCTGGTCCCACAGGTCGGTGTGCGCGAGGAGCCGCTTGAGCTCGGCGCGCATGGCGCCGAACGGGACCCGGAAGTCGAGGTCGAGCTCGACCGTGCCGAGCAGGTCCGCGGCCCGACGCGTCCAGTTCTGGAACGGGGTCGTGGTGAAGTAGGTGCACGGCATGATGAGGCGCCGGTCGTCCCACAGGTGCACCACGACGTACGTCATGGTGATCTCCTCGATCCGGCCCCACTCACCCTCGAGGACCACGACGTCGTCGACCCTGATCCCGTCCGTGAACGCGATCTGCATGCCCGCGAACACGTTCGCGAGCGAGGTCTGCGCCGCGAGGCCCGCGACGATCGAGATGACGCCGGCCGACGCCAGGATGCTCGCCCCGGCGGCACGGGCCGCCGGGAAGGTCAGGAGCACCGCGGCGATCGCGCAGATGACGATGACCGCGACCGTGAGCCTCCGCACCACGATGATCTGGGTGCGGATGCGGCGCGCGTGCCGGTTGTCGACCACGTCGACCCGGAACCGCTTGAGCGCGCTGTCCTCGAGCACGAACGCGAGAGCGCCCACCCACCACGCGCCGGCCGCGATGAGCAGGACCAGGAGCAGGTGCTCGACCGCGGCCCGCCACTCGACGGTCGGGGGCGTCGTGACCCGCACCGCGATCCACACGGCCACGACCATGAGGACCGCCCGGTCCGGCCGGCGCAGCCGCCGCGAGATGTCGCGGGCGAGCTGGCTGCGCCTCCCGATCCGGTTCACCACCGCGGAGATGATCGTGCCCAGCACGAACGCCGCCACGAGCGCTCCCGCGACGGCGGCCAGGGTCAGGGCGACGTCCGTCGCGTTCTCGATCTCCTCGTCCATCCGTCCACGCTAGGCGCGCGGGCTGCGCGGCGCCTGGACAGGCGCTGTGCGCGCGCAGGTCCGGGGCCCGCGGACGCGTCTCAGCGCGCCAGCCACGGTGCCAGACGGCGGGTCACCCACGGCAGCACGGCGTACGTCATGATCGGGGTCAGCACGAGCGTCGTCACGAGCACCCTGGGGAGCACGGGCAGCTCGCCGAAGCTCGGGACGGCCCAGGACATGAGGAGCGTGAAGGCGAGGTTCACGGGGAAGAACCCGAGCCAGATGCTCACCGACTGCTTCCACCGGGCCGGCGCACGCTCGGCGCTGATCTGCGGCTCGTCGACGCGGGCAGGGGCGTCGAACCAGCCCTCGATGCCCGTCCGGCGCTCGACTCGCTGCTCCTCGACGAGGCCCTGCCCCTCCCGGAGCCACGCGACGCGCTCGGGCGAGGAGTCCCAGGCGTCGAGCGTCGACTCGTCGGCGAAGCGGTAGAGCATGTGCCAGTCGTGCGAGTCCTTCGCCGCGCGCACCCAGCCGGACCCGAGGAACCCGGGATAGGTGTTGGCCATGTTGACGCCGGCCTGGACCCAGCGGGTCGCGTCCGGGACGAGGTCGGGGTGGATGCGGCGGTGGATGGAGACGGTGACGGGTCGGTCCGGGGATCGCCCGGCCGTGCCCGCGGAAGGAACGGTCATGAGGGCGAGTACACGGCTCCCGAGTTTCCGAGGTGTGAACTCGGGCCGTCCTGGGACGGCCGGTCCCGACAGATGGACGCACGCACACCTGGTGGGTGCCCCGGACGGGCTCCCCGGTCCCGGCTAGGCCGAGGCGCCGTGCTGGTCGAGCAGGCGCCGCGAGACCGTCTCGATCACGCCGTACGGCACCGGTTCCTTGAGCAGGAACTTGAGCGTCCCCTTGGACGCCCGGTACGGGGCGACCAGACGCTCGAAGTCCTCGTCGCCGTCGGGCACGGGGTACAGGCTCACGTGGTGCTTCCACCCCGCGAAGTACACGATGACGCGCCCCTGCGCCGTCACGGCGGGGATCTGGTAGCTGATCTTCTCGCCCGCGTCGGGCACGACCCGATGGATCGTCCGGCGCATCTCCCGCAGGACCTCCTGGGTCTGGGGCGGGAACGAGCCGATGTACTCGTCGACGGTCGCGAACGTCCCGGACATGCCTGCCTCCCCGAGCCGACCCCCACCGGGTGCGGAGGTTCTCCCCCTACTGTCCCGCGCGAGCGTGCGACCGGCCTGCGGTAGGTCGCTCCCGCGGTGTACGTGCGTCGCTCTCGACGCGCCGGTCCGCGCGGCCCCGCCCATACTGGCCAGATGATCTCCTGGGACCTGGCGCTGGCCCTCCGCGAGGCGGGGGTCCGCTGGCACCCTGCCTCGGGAGACCGCTTCCGGCTCCTCGGGGTCGGGCCCGAGGGCGACGTCTTCACCGTGAGCGACATGACGATCGAGCCCCACGAGTTCGACACCGGGGTCGTCCTCGGGTTCAACGGCACCACCGAGTGGGCGCTCGACTCCGTGGCCCTCGAGGACGCCCTGTGGCACCCCCTCGAGTCCCAGCTCCGCTCGCTGCTCGGCGGGACCTTTCGCTGGCTCCAGCGTTTCGTCGAGGACGACGACGCCCCCGCCTACCTCGTCGAGATCGAGCTCGCCGGGCGCAAGGTCGCGTTCCGCGGGCACGACCCGGCCGACGCCTACGGCGAGGCGCTCCTGCACCTCGTGATGGCGTCGTCGGGCCCTGATGCCGGACGCGAGGTGGCGACCTGACCACCGGGACGTCTCCACCCGTGGAGGCGGACGACGGGTCGTCGGTCGAGCCCCCGCCGCCCGGGACGGAGGAGAGCGCACCGACCGCAGTTCCGAGCCCCGCTCCAGGTCCTCCCGCGGAGCCCGGCTCCGCGAAGCCCCCGGCTCCGCACCGGAGGCCACCCCTGCTCGCCGGTCTCCGACGGGCGCCGGCGACCTTCCGGCGGGTGCTCCAGGCGCTCGGCAACCAGAGCCCGCCCGAGGAGCAGTCGGACGTCCCCGAGATCTCGCCCGACCTCGTCCCGCTCCTGCGCGAGCTCGGGCGGGCCATGCTCGACTCAGGGCAGTCGGTCAACGACGCGCAGGACGTCCTGGAGCAGGTCGCCGACCTGCACGGCGCGCACACCGTGCAGACCCTGGTGCTGCCGACGTGCGTGTTCATCCGGGCGCAGACCGCCTCGGGAGTCGTCACCGACTTCACCGACGCCGCGGGGAGCGGCCTGAACCTCGACCAGATCGGCGCCCTCTACGGCGTGATCCGCAGGCTGCGCGCCCAGTCGATCGAGCTCGCCGACGCCCGCGCCGAGCTGCGCGCGATCCGGCGACGACCTCCGCGCTTCGGCGCCGTGCTCACGATCGTCGGGCACGCGATCCTGACGCTGGGGTTCGGGCTCATCCTCAACCCGACCCTCGACCTGCTGCCCGTCTTCCTGGTGCTGGGGCTCGGCGTCGGGATCCTGCGCTGGCTCGCTGCCCGCTGGCCCACGCTCAGCACGGCCCTGCCCGTCGTCGCGGCGTTCCTCGTGACGGTCGTCGCGATCCAGGTGATCCAGCCGTGGCTCGGGGACAGCCCCCTGCAGGTCCTCGTCCCGCCGCTCATCAGCTTTCTGCCCGGCTCCGTGCTCACGGTCGCCGCGATCGAGCTGACCAGCAACCAGATCGTGTCGGGAGCGAGCAGGCTCCTGTACGGGATCGCGCAGCTCCTCCTGCTGGTCTTCGGCGTCGTCGCGGGTGCGGCGGTCGCGGGGGACCTGATCGCCGGGCACAGCGGTGAGCGGCTGGGCTGGTGGGCCCCGTGGGTGGGGATCGTCATGGTGGGCCTCGGGCAGATGCTCTTCTCCTCGACGCCGCGCCGGAGCCTGCCCTGGGTGCTCGTGGTCCTGTTCGCGGCCTACGCGGCACAGCTGGGCGGGTCCTTCGTCGCCCCCGAGATCTCCGGCTTCTTCGGGGCGCTCGTGATCGTGCCGCTCGCGACGCTCGTCGAGCGCACCCGCACGGGCCCGCCCGCGATCGTCACGACCCTCCCGGCGTTCTGGCTCCTCGTCCCCGGTGCGCTGAGCTTCCTGGGGCTGTCCGAGCTCGTGGCAGGAGACACGGGGTCGGTGTCCGACATCGCCAACGCGGTCGTCGCCGTCTTCGCGATCGCGCTGGGCATGCTCGTGGGAACGGCGCTGACTCGCGACGCGAGACGCGTCGGTCGTACCTTCTTCACCGAATAGGCCCAGCCCCGGCACACCATCACCAGCGGATCCTTGCTCATCGACGCCAGGCCGGTCACAAACGTAGTTGAAGATGGAACGAGTTGGCAGGCACCGAGGACCGTCCTCGCATCCCATCTGCCGACGCACCGCGGCTCCCACGTCATCCGGACGCGCCGCGCCCCAGGCTGCTGAGGCCCAGAACGATCCCCGTCACCGCGACGGCACGGTACGGCGTCGAGCACCCGCTCGACAGCCGCAGTGCGCACGCGGTCCGGCCTCGGCCCGACGAACGGAACCCCGGAACATCGTGACAACTGCATCATTCAGCTCTGCCGCGCCCCTCGCGCGCCGCTCGACCCGGAACACCGACCACCTCACCACGCACCTCCTCGACGTCGCCGACCGACCCGCCGCCGACGCGGGAGGTGACCGCTGATGGGCAAGCACTCCCAGCGGCACTTCGCCGCCTCCCTGCCCGGCCGCTCGTTCAAGCGACGCTCGCCGTTCGCGGTCGCCGCCGCCCTCGCAGCGGTCGCCATCAGCACGACCGCCGGCGCGGCCAGCCTGGTCACGTCGTCGGGCACCTCCGAGGCCGCCTCGACCGCGAGCGCCTCGGCCCCGGCCGTCGCGAGCGTCGCGGGTGCGACCGCGTCCACCCCTGAGGAGCAGGCCGCGCTCGACGCCGCGAGCACCGAGCTCGTCCGCGCCGAGTTCCTCGCCGGCGAAGGCGCGTCGACCCTCACGCCCGACCACCTCGCGCAGATCACCACGACCCGCGACCAGCTCCGCCAGCTCGTGAGCGCCGCGACGACCGCGGACGCCGACCAGGCGTCGACGACCGAGGCCGAGCAGGCATCGTCGGTGGACGCGGCCACGAGCACCACGCTCGACGCAGCAGGCGCCGACGACACGCTCGACGGTCGCGACACGTTCCGTGCGAGCCGCGCTGGTGCCGAGGGTCGCGAGGCCCTCACGACCGCCGACACCACGGCAGCAGCCACCGACGAGACCCCGTCGGAGGCCGCCCTCGCGGACGCCGCGGCGGGCGAGACGGCAGCCACCCCGGCTGCCGAGGAGTCCACCGGGACGCCCGCCGAGGCCCCCGCCGCGGCCGCCGGCACGCCGACGACCGCCCAGGTCGTCCCCTCGGTCGCCGAGATCGACGCTGCGACGACGGCCCTGCGCGGACTGCTCGACGCGACCGCGGTCGCCGTGGCGGTCGAGCCCGCTCCCCCGACGGCCGAGGAGATCGCCGCCCAGCAGGCCGCCGAGCGTGCAGCCCTGGAGCAGCAGCAGGCGGCCGAGCGTGCAGCCATGGCACAGCAGCTCGCCGCCTGGGCCGCCAGCACCGCCGGGTACGCCAACGGGACCATCCCGGCGAACCTCCTGTGCGCACCGAGCTTCGCTCCCGGTGAGCTCGTGCGCTGCGACGCCGCGTACCAGCTCGAGCAGCTCAACAAGGCCTATGTCGCAGCGTTCGGCACGAACATCACGGTGACCTCGTCGTACCGCTCGTACGCCTCCCAGGTCGCCGTGAAGGCCCAGAAGGGCTTCCTCGCGGCGGCCCCGGGGACGTCGAACCACGGCATGGCCCAGGCGCTCGACCTGGGTGGCGGCATCAGCAGCTTCGGCAGCGCGCAGTACAGCTGGATGCGTGCGAACGCCCCGGCGTACGGCTGGGAGAACCCCGAGTGGGCACGCCAGGGCGGCTCCAAGCCCGAGGCCTGGCACTGGGAGTACGGCGTCACGTACTGACCCGCTGCACCGGGCACGGAGTGCACCGGACCGCACCACCTCAGAGCACAGCACCGCCGAGGGCGGGCACCGGACACCGG
>NZ_JBHXBO010000187.1:0-8113 GCF_042726775.1 Oerskovia sp. NPDC060287 | reverse complement strand
CCCTGCTCGGCGATCCCGAGACGCTGATCCTCGACGAGCCGGTCAATGGTCTCGACCCGGACGGGGTCCTGTGGGTGCGCGGGCTCGTCCGGAGCCTCGCGGCCGAGGGGCGCACGGTCTTCCTCTCGTCGCACCTGATGCACGAGCTCTCGCTGTGCGCCGACCGGGTCGTGATCATCGGCAAGGGCCGGCTGCTCGCTGACGCCTCGGTGTCCGAGCTCGTCCAGCGCTCCGAGCACGCGAGCACGGTCCGGGTCCGCACGACCGATCCTGACCTGCTCACGAAGGTCCTCGTAGGCCTCGGCGCCGAAGTGGTGCCCCACGACAACGGGGTGCTGAACGTCCAGGGTGCGTCCGTCGACGACGTCGGCGGGGCCGCCGCCCGGTGCGGAGCGACCGTCCTGGAGCTCGCCGCCGACGGAGGATCCCTCGAGGACACCTACCTCCACCTCACGGCCGACGCAGTCCAGTACCGAGGCGGCAGCACCGACGGCACCACGACCGACGCGCCTGCTGGGGGAGCCCGATGAGCGCCCTCGCACGCCCCTCCATGGAAGATGCGCCCGGTGGTCCTGCGGCCGGGCGCGCAACCAGCCGCCCCCCTGCGGGTCACGGTCCGAACTTCGCCCGCGTCGTCACCTCGGAGTGGACCAAGCTCACGAGCCTGCGGTCGACGGCGATGATCTCGGTCGCGACGGTCGTGGTGACGTGGGCGCTGACGTACCTCGCCGCGAACGCCTCTTCGGTCGACCCGGGGTTCGTCCCGCTCGACTCGCTCACGACGGGGCTCCTGCTCGCCCAGGTCGGCCCGCTGGTACTGGGCATCCTCGCCGGGACCGGCGAGTTCACCTCGGGCACGTTCCGCTCGACGCTCACGGCCGTCCCCAAGCGGCTGCCCGTGCTCGCCGCGCAGGTGGTCGCAGCAGGAGCGTTCGCACTCCTGGTCGCGGCTGCCACGGTGGGTGCCGCCGTGGCAGCCCTGGTACCGGCAGCGTCCTCGCGGGGCATCTCGTTGGACCTGACCGCTGACGGGACTCCGCAGGTCATGGTCGGCATGACGACGTACCTCGTCGCCATGGCACTGCTCGGCCTGGCGGTCGGTGCGCTGCTACGCAGCCCGGTCCCCGCCATCGCGCTCACGGTCGTGCTCGTGCTCGTCCTTCCCGTCCTCCTCTCCCTGAGTTCTGAGCTGGTCACCGGCCCGACTTCCGCGCCCGTTGCGGCCGACGTGCCGTCGCAACAGTCCGTCGTGAACACAGTGGTGACGTTCCTCCCCAGCGGCGCGGCCGACCTGCTCGTGCGAGCACCGGGAAGCAGCGGCATCGAGGGTGCTCCGGACCTCGGTCCCTGGGTCGGGGCGCTCGTGCTCGCAGGCTGGATCCTGCTCCCCCTCACGGCCGCCGCGGTCCGGCTGCGCGCCCGCGACGTGGCCTGAGGAGGGCGACCGATGAGCCATCTTCTCGACCGCGCCGCGGGCAGCACCACGGCCCCCGAGCGCGAGAGCGACCGGGGCCCCACGCTCCCCCGCGTGCTCGCAGCCGAGTGGACCAAGATCACGAGCCTGCGCTCGACCGCCTGGCTCGCGGTGGCCACCGTCGTCGCGGCGGCCGGCCTCGCCTTCGGCCTCGGGCTGTTCGTCCGACCGGGGGACGCCGGGAGCGGGGCGTCGCTCGCGGTCACGGGCCACGTGCTCGCGCAGTTCGGTCCCCTCGTCCTGGGCGTGCTGGTCGGTACGGGCGAGTACGCGACGGGCACCTTCCGAGCCACGTTCACGGCCGTCCCCCGACGTCTCCCGGTCCTTGCTGGTCAGGCCGTGGTCACGGCCGGGTGGGGGGCCGTCACCGCAGCCGCCGCGGTCGGCGCCTCGCTCCTCGTCACGTCGGGGCAGCGGGCCGGTGCCGGGTTCGTCGTCGACGCCGCGGACGCCGAGACCGTGCGCCTGCTCGCGGGCTACGTGCTCCACCAGACGGGCGTCGCGCTGCTCGGGCTCGCGATCGGCGCGCTCCTGCGTCGGGCCACCGGAGCGTTCGTCACGGCGGTCATGCTGCTGCTCGTCCTCGACCAGTTCCTCGCCGCGAACCCGGGCCGGTTCACCGATCTCCTGCGGGCCCTGCTGCCGGCGGCCGGTGCACGCATGGTCCAGGGCGACGCTCAGGTCGCGGCACTGGACGCCACGAGCTTCGGTCCAGACCTCGGGGCGTGGGGCGGCGGGCTCGTCCTCCTCCTGTGGGTCATCGCTCTGCTCGGCGCGGCCGCATACCGTCTGCGTCGCCATGACCTCTCCTGACCCGTGCCAAGCAGCAGAGCTCTCGGGCCGGTCGATCGATGGGACAGTGGAGACCATGCCCACCCCGCGCGCGGCGCCACAGCAGACCCCCGCGTCGCAGTCCGCGTCCTTCCTGACCGAGACGCAGGTCGTGCACGCGGGCCCCGTCGGGCGCTTCGTCGCGGCCCGACCGTGGATGACGGACCTCGCCCTCGCGCTCGGCGTGATCGTGCTCGGTCTGGTGACGACCGAGGTGGCTCGGATGACGGTCCAGGGGTCGACCGGCCTGGGCTTGTTCCTACCAGGAACGTCCGCAGCACGCCTGGTCCCGGCGGTCTGGTCAGCCGGGGCCGTCCTGGGAGCCGTGCTCCTGACCGTGCGGCGAGCGTCGCCGTTGGTGGTCACGGGCGCGCTCACCCTCCTTGCCCTCGGCTCGCTCGCCACCTCGGGAGTGCTTGGCGTCCTCGGGGTGTGCCTCGCGTTCGCGCTCTTCACCGTGGCGGACACACGGACGCCGCACACGACCTGGATAGCGTTCACCGCAGTGTTCCTCGTCGTCACGGTCGCCCTCTGGCACTGGCAGGACATCGGCCTCGCCGAGATTCTCCTGTGGAGCGATCCCGGACTGCCCTCGCTCGACGATCCCGGGCGGCAGCTCCCGGCACCACCGTTCTCCGCGGGCCGCCGGTTCTTCTCGGTCCTCCTGCTCCTCGGGCTCCTGCTGCTGGGCGTCGCGACCGGTACGGTGGCGCGCGCTAGGCGCCAGCACGCCCACGACCTCGTCGAGCGCTACGCAGCGATAGCGCGCGAGCGCGACCAGAGCGCCGCGCTCGCGCGAGCCGCCGAACGGGCACGGATCGCCCGCGAGATGCACGACGTCGTCGCGCACAGCGTGTCGGTCATGGTCGCTCTGTCGGACGGAGCCGGGGCCGCGCTCGACCGAGCCCCCGACCGCTCGCGGGAGGCGCTGCGCGAGCTCTCCCGGACGGGGCGGAGCGCACTGTCCGACATGCAAGGCGTCCTCGGCGCGCTCGACCCCGGTGATCGCTCCGACGCGGGGACCGGCGGACCCGCGGAGCCCGTCGCAGCCGACCTTGCGACGATCGTGGAACGCTTCCGGGCCGCCGGCATCCCGGTGCGTGCACGTGACCTCGACATCGACCTCCCCCACGACACCACGCTCCGGCTGGCTGTCGCCCGCATCCTGACCGAGGCGCTGACCAACGTGCTTCGGCATGCCCCGGGCACCCCGCGCGCCGAGGTCGCCGTGCGACGCGGGCCGGCGGGACTCGAGGTCGAGGTCCTCGACGACGGCGGCATCCGCCCAGGGACCGGTGGCGGCTCCGGGCGGGGCATCCTCGGCATGCGCGAACGCGCCGCCCTCCTCGGCGGTCACGTCGAGGTCGGTCCCCGACCCGGTGGAGGATGGCGTGTGCACGTCGTGCTGCCGCTCGACGACGACCGGCGTCACGCACAGGACCACGGCGCGGGGCCCAGCAGGACCGAAGGACGGGAGGGAAGACGGAGATGACGAGGGTGCTGCTCGTGGACGACCAGGCGCTCCTGCGCCTGGGATTTCGCCTCGTGATCGAGTCCGAACACGATCTCGAGGTCGTCGGCGAGGCCTCCGACGGCCAGGTCGCGATCGCCCAGACCGCAGCCCTGGCCCCGGACGTCGTGGTCATGGACATCCGCATGCCGGGCATGGACGGCATCGAGGCCACCCGCCGCATCGTCGCGGAGCACCCCGCGACCCGGGTGCTCGTCCTGACCACGTTCGACGTCGACGAGTACGCCTTCGCGGCGCTGCGCTCGGGGGCCAGCGGATTCCTGCTCAAGAACGCACTGCCAGAAGAGCTCGTGGCGGCGATCCGCACCGTGGCGGCAGGCAGCTCGATCGTCGCCCCGCGGATCGTGCGCCGCTTGCTCGACCTCTTCGCGCCGCACCTGCCGACGACCGCCACCGCGACCGCCGACCTGAACCCGGCGCTGCGGACCCTCACGCCCCGCGAGCTCGACGTCCTGCGGTGCGTCGCGGAGGGCCTGTCCAACGCCGAGATCGCCGAACGCCTGGTCCTCTCGGCGACCACGGTCAAGACCCACGTCGGGAACATGCTCGCCAAGCTCGGCGTCCGCGACCGCGTGCAGGCCGTGATCGTTGCCTACGAGAGCGGTCTTGTCCGCCAATGGCGCTAGGTCGCCGTCATCCTGCACAGCTGACAAGCACTACGGTCACCACCATGAGCCTCGACATCTCGGCGGTCACCTTCAACAGCGCACAGCCACACCGACTCGCCCACTTCTGGGCCGAAGCGCTCGGGGCGCAGGTCGTCGACGGAGGCAATGGTTACCTCCACGTGAGAGCCGCAGGCATGCTGATCATCGTGCAGTCGGCACCAGAACACACCTCAGGGAATCCGACCGATGTCCACCTCGATCTACGCGCGGACGACCGCGTGCTCGAATCCCAACGCCTCGTGGGCCTCGGAGCCACTCTCCTCACGGAGCGATCCGACTCCCATGGGACATGGTCGGTCCTGACTGACCCTGACGAACGTGAATTCTGCATCGGATAGAGGGTGAGCCTCGCGGCAGTACTGGGACGAGTGCAGATCGTCGCACTACGCTCGCCCGCGACGCATCTCGACAAGAAAGAACTCAGACCTGCATGTCCACGAATCTCGCGTAGTGCCCCTGGAACGCCACGGTGATCGTGTCAGTCGGGCCGTTACGGTGCTTGGCCACGATCAGGTCCGCCTCGCCCGCTCGCGGAGACTCCTTCTCGTACGCGTCCTCACGGTGCAGAAGGATGACCATGTCGGCGTCCTGCTCGATAGAGCCAGATTCACGCAAATCAGACATAGCGGGCTTCTTGTCCGTGCGCTGCTCAGCGCCACGGTTGAGCTGCGAGATCGCGATGACCGGCACCTCGAGCTCCTTCGCGAGGAGCTTGAGCGCACGGGAGAACTCGGAGACCTCCTGCTGGCGGGACTCGACGCGCTTGCCCGACGTCATGAGCTGGAGGTAGTCGATCACGACGAGCTTGAGGTCGTGCTTCTGCTTGAGCCGTCGGCACTTGGCGCGGATCTCCATGAGCGACATGTTGGGCGAGTCGTCGATGAACAGCGGCGCCTCGGAGATCTTGCCCATGGTGCCGGCGAGCTTCTGCCAATCGTCCTCACCCATGGAGCCGTTGCGCATCTTCTGCAGGTGGATGCGGGCCTCGGCAGCCAACAGACGCATCGTGATCTCGTTGCGGCTCATCTCGAGCGAGAACACGACGGACGTCATGTTGTGCTTGATCGACGCCGACCTGACGATGTCGATTCCCAGCGTGCTCTTCCCGATGGCCGGACGTGCCGCGATCACGATCATCTGCCCGGGGTGGAGCCCGTTGGTCAGCCGGTCGAGGTCCGCGAAGCCCGTGGGCACGCCGACCATGCCTTCGCCTCGGTGCCCGGCGGCCTCGATCTCGTCGACCGTCCCGCCGATGACCTCGCCCAGCACGATGTAGTCCTCGGCCGTGCGGCGCTCGGTGACCGCGTAGACCTCGGCCTGCGCGTTGTTGACCACGTCGTCGACGTCGCCGCCGTCCGTCGCGTACCCCAGCTGGACGATCCTGGTCCCGGCCTCGACGAGGCGGCGCAGCACCGCGCGCTCGCGCACGATGCGTGCGTAGTAACCCGCGTTCGCAGCCGTGGGCACCATGGCCATGAGGTCGTGGATGTAGGGCGCGCCACCGATCCGGCCCAGCTCGCCGCGCCGCGTGAGCTCGGCGACGACCGTGATGGCGTCCGCAGGCTCGCCGCGCCCGTAGAGGTCGATGATGACGTCGTAGATCGACTCGTGCGCCGGCTTGTAGAAGTCGGTGCCGCGGATCTGCTCGATCACGTCCGCGATAGCGTCCTTGGACAGCAGCATGCCGCCGAGCACGCTCTGCTCGGCGGCGATGTCCTGTGGCGGGGTGCGGTCGAACCCGGGACCGCCGCTGCCTGCGGGCGGTCCAAAGCTCGACTCGAGCTCGTCGATCGACATGCGGGCCCCTCACTCCCCCGGCACGGCCGGGTATCGTCCTGCGTCGCACGTCTGTTCTACTCCGGCCCACCGACACGCCTGCGCCCGCATCGTCGAGGGGTATCGCTGGTGGTGCACCGTCGACCGTTCGGAAGGCCCGAGCATGTGCGACTCAGCGACACTAGATCGCGCTCCCACAGCCCGCAAACGGCCCTGTTCACAGAGGTGTGGACAGCCTGTGGACAGAGGCCTCCATGCTGTTCACAGTCCTGTGGACAACCATGTGGACAAGTGACCAGTTTTCCCCTGTACAGCGCCGGGAGCAGCCAGTTCACTAGGCTCAGCCATGTGGACGAAGAAAATTCCGGCAACACGCCGCCGACACGCCAGCCCTCTCCCGGTCAGGGCGAGGACACCGGTCGTTCACCCCGTTCACCCGAGCACCGCCCCCGGGACATGCAGGACGCCCCAGGTGCCGCAGGGTCACCCGCTTCGTCCACAGGACCTGTGGAGACCTCGCCCACGTCTCCGCCCGAGCCCACGGGCCGCCGCCTCATCGACAAGCAGATCCTGGCCCTCGCGGTCCCGGCCCTGGGAGCTCTCGTCGCGGAGCCGATCTTCGTGCTCGTCGACAGCGCCGTCGTCGGGCACCTGGGGACCGCGCAGCTCGCCGGGCTCTCCCTCGCGTCGACGGTCCTGCTGACGCTCGTCGGCCTGTGCGTGTTCCTCGCGTACGCGACCACCGCGGCTGTGGCCCGGCGCATCGGCGCGGGCCACCGGCGCGAGGCGCTCCAGTCCGGGATCGACGGCATGTGGCTCGCGCTCGGGCTGGGCCTCGTGCTCGCCGCGGCCCTGTGGTTCGGGGGCGGCTGGGCGATCGGCGCGATGGGCGGCACGGGCGAGGTCGCGCACCACGCCCTGGTGTACCTGCGGTGGTCGGGCCTGGGCCTGCCCGGCATGCTCGTCGTCCTGGCGTCCACGGGCGTGCTGCGCGGCCTCCAGGACACCCGCACCCCCCTCTGGGTCGCCGCGGGCGGCGCGACGTTCAACGCCATCCTCAACGTCGTGCTCGTCTACGGTGTGGGCCTGGGCATCGCGGGCTCGGGCATCGGGACCGCGGTCGCCCAGCTGACCATGGGCGCCGTCCTCGGCGTCGTCGTGGTCCGCGGGGCCCGGCGCGAGGGCGCCTCCCTGCGCCCCGCCGCGGGCGGGATCTGGTCCAACGCGCGCGCGGGCGCACCGCTGTTCGTCCGCACGCTCTCGCTGCGCCTCGCGATCCTCCTGACGGTCTTCGTCGCGACGGGCCTCGGCGAGGTCACGCTCGCCGGCTACCAGGTGGTCGCGTCGGTGTGGGGGCTCGCGGCCTTCGCGCTCGACGCCCTCGCGATCGCCGCGCAGGCCCTCGTGGGCCACGGCCTGGGAGCGGGCGACCGGTCGCACGTGCGCTCGGTCCTGCGTCGCACGCTGCAGTGGGGCGTCGCGGCAGGCGCGCTGCTCGGCCTGGTCATGGCCGTCGGCGGTTGGTGGTTCGCGCTGTTCTTCACGTCCGACCCCGACGTGCGTGCCGCCGTCGCGCTCGGCATGGCCGTGTGCGGGCTGCTGCTGCCGATGGCGGGGTGGGTGTTCGTCCTGGACGGGGTGCTCATCGGGGCCGGGGACGGCCGCTACCTCGCGTGGGCGGGCATGGTCACGTTCGTCGTGTACGTGCCGTTCGCGCTGGCGGTCCGTGAGCTCGCGCCCGACGGCGCCGCGGGCCTCGCGTGGCTGTGGGCGGCCTTCGCGGGGGTCTTCATGGCGGCGCGCGCCCTGACGACGGGGCTCAGGGCGCGCGGC
>NZ_JBHXBO010000186.1:0-8227 GCF_042726775.1 Oerskovia sp. NPDC060287 | reverse complement strand
AAAGTCCGCCAGCCAGACCTTCTCCGCCCGCACCCAGACCCTGACCGCAGGCACCACCACCATCACCGCCACCCGCACCGACGGCACCACCCACATCCAGCAGATCGACCACCCCACCACCACCTGCTGACCCACCCCACCCACCGACCACGGCGCGCCACCCACCCCGGGCGGCGCGCCGTCGTCGACTCCGGGCAGGGTCCGCCCCGCGCCCGGCGACCTGGGCGACTTGCCCGCGGTGCCCGATTCACCCCATCCAGGCCGCGACGCGGAGCCGGTCGCGGGTAATACTGAGGCGTGACCGAGGCCCAGGCGATCTTCGAGCTGGTCGAGGCAGGGCTCGGCTCCCCGACCGCCGACGAGTCCTTCGACCGCTTCGCCCGGCTCGCCATGCGCCAGCTCGGCGTCCCGACCGCCGCGGTGTCGCTCGTCCTCGCCGACGAGCAGGTCTACCCCGGCGCCCACGGCCTCCCGGAGGACATCCAGGCGAGCCGGCGGATGCCCCTGACCCACTCGTTCTGCCAGCACGTGACGAACGACCGCGAGCCGCTCGTCGTCCCCGACACCCGCAAGGACAGCCGGGTCTGGGACAACCCCGCGATCCCCGACTTCGGCGTCCTGGCCTACGCGGGATTCCCCATCCTCGACCAGCGCGGACGCGTCGTCGGGACCCTTTGCGCCATGGACGACGAACCGCACGACTGGACCGAGTCGGACCTCGCGACGCTCGCCGACCTCACGGCCGCGTGCACGTCCGAGCTCAGGCTGCGCATCGCGCACGAGCGTGCGACGCGGATGCAGAACCTCGCCATCCAGGCGACGCGCCGCAACCGCCTGCTCCTCATGCTCAGCGAGGCGTTCGCCGACGCGACGTCGGTCCAGGACGTCGGGGAGACGCTCGCCTACGTCGCGTCGTCGGCGATCGGTGCCCGGTACGCGGGGCTCGCGGTCGTCGACCCGTCGCGCAAGAGCCTGACGTACACGAGCATGGACCACCTCGAGCCCGGGCTCGCCCCCTCCTACCGCTACGCGCGCATCGACGACCAGGACCGGATCGTGTCGTTCGTGGCGCGCACCCAGGAGGCGCTCTTCTTCCGCGACCAGGCCGAGGTCCTCGCGGCCTTCCCGTCGGTCTCGGACGCGATCGACGACACGGTCGGCTCCCGAGCGCTCCTGCCCGTGGTCTCGGGCACCTCGCTGCTCGCGGTCGTCTTCCTCGCGTGGGAGCAGGGCAAGGTCGCCGACGACGAGTCGTTGTCCCGCGCCGGGCTCGCGGGCTTCGTCGCGCACGCGCTCGAACGCGTCCGGCTGCTCGAGGAACGGCGCGACGCAGCGACCACGCTCCAGGCCGCGATGCTCACCGAGCTGCCCGACATCCCGCACCTCGAGCTGGCCTCGACCTACTCGCCCGCGACGCTCACGGACCAGGTCGGCGGGGACTGGTACGACGCCGTGGTGCACGACGAGGACGCCTCGGTCCTCATGATCGGCGACGTGACCGGTCACGACATGCGGGCAGCGGCCGAGATGGGCCAGCTCCGCTCGATGCTGCGCACGTTCGCCTGGAGCCACGACGAGTCCCCGTCCGCGCTGCTGCGCCTCCTCGACCGCGCCAACTCCGGGCTCGCGCTGCACGCGAGCGGGACCGCGGTCGTGGCCCGGCTCGACCGCCGCGGGGACTTCTTCGACCTGTCCTGGTCGAACGCCGGGCACCCACCGCCCCTGGTCCTCCGGTCCGACGGGAGCGTCGAGATGCTCGACGCCAGGCCGGACATGATGCTCGGCTTCGTGCCGAACGCTCCTCGCAGCGACCACCTGACCCACCTGGGGCCCGGCGACACCCTGCTGCTCTACACCGACGGTCTCATCGAGCGTCGCGGCGTCGCCCAGAGCACGCGGCTCGCGGGCCTCGCCCAGGCGCTCGTCTCGCTGCGGCACGGGTCGACGCTCGCCCTGCCCAACGCCCTGGTCCAGCGCCTGGTCGGCAGCGACCAGCGCGACGACATCGCCGTCCTGGCGGTGCGGGTCCGCGCCGCGGTGGACTCGCACCCCACGCCTGCGTGCCCCACCCGGGTCTCCCGGAGCGTCGAGCACACGACCGCGGCGATCTCGCCCACCCGCCGCTGGGTCGACGACATCCTCGAGAGCTGCGGCATCAGCCGCGACCAGCGCCGGACCATCATGCTGCTCGCGAGCGAGACGCTCACCAACGCGGTCCAGCACGCGGTGGGCCCGCTCGAGGCGATCGTCGAGGTCAGCAACGCGCTCGTCCGGGTCGGGGTCCGGGACGGGTCGCCCGACGAGCCGACGCTCCACGACCCCGCACCGCACGAGACGGGCGGCCGGGGCGTCCAGTTCCTCGACCGGTTCGCGGACCGCTGGTTCGTCGAGCACCGTGCGGCGGACGGACCGGGCAAGACCGTCTGGTTCGAGCTCGCGCGCGACGACGCCCCCTCCCCTGAACGTGTCGGCGGGTCGCGCTAACGTGGAACACGGTGCGCACAGCCGCGTGCCACGAGAGGACACCATGACCGAACGCACAGCGACCGTCGCGGACGAGGACCTCGGGGAGCTGCTCGACCAGTACCGGTCGCAGCTCACCGGCTACTGCTACCGACTGCTCGGCTCGTCCTTCGAGGCCGACGACGCGGTCCAGGACACCATGGTCCGCGCCTGGCGCTCCTACGACCGTTTCGAGGGGCGTTCCGCGCTGCGCTCCTGGCTCTACCGGATCGCGACCAACGTCTGCTTCGACCACCTCGCCCAGCGCAGGCGCCGCGAGCGGCCCATGGGGCTCGGCGCCGCGCAGTCGGCCGAGGAGCGGAACCTGGGCGAACAGCTCTCGGAGGAGACGTGGGTCGAGCCCGTGCCGGACGACCGGGTGCTGCCGCGCGACGGCGACCCGGCGGACGTCGCGGTGGGGCGCGAGTCCATCCGGCTCGCGTTCGTCGCGGCCCTGCAGTACCTGCCGCCCAAGCAGCGCGCGGTCCTCATCCTCCGTGAGGTCCTGCGCTGGCAGGCGTCCGAGGTGGCCGAGCTCCTGGAGACGTCGGTCCCGTCGGTCAACAGCGCTCTCCAACGTGCACGGGCGACGCTCTCCGCGCAGGCTCACTACGGCTCGGGGCCCGGGGCCGACGGCGCCAACCTTCCGTCAGTCTCCGTCGACGACGAGAAGAACGAGCTCCTCGAGAAGTACCTCGACGCGTTCGAGCGCTACGACATGCCCGCGCTCGTGGCGCTGCTCCACGACGAGGCCACGCTGTCCATGCCGCCCTACGCGCTGTGGATGCAGGGACCCGTCGAGATCGAGAGGTGGATGGTCGGTCCCGGCGCGGAGTGCCGCGGCTCGCGCATGGTGCCCGTACAGGTCAACGGGACGTTCGGGTTCGGGCAGTACCGGGTGTCACCGGGTGGCGGGTACGACGCGTGGGCGCTGCAGGTGATCGACACCGTGGACGGCAAGGTCACGGGCATCAACGCGTTCCTCGACGTCGAGGCGTGGTACCCGCTGTTCGGGCTGCCGCTCCACCTGGACGCGTAGCCCGCACGGACCGCGGGAGGGCCGGCCGGCGGCCGCCCCTCCCGCGCCTGTCGAGCACCCGTCGTCAGTCGAACGTCTCGAGGAGGAGCTGGCGCTCCGCGTCGGTCAGGTTCGTGGCGATGAGCTCGCCGTGCAGACCGTGGAACCGCTCACCGACGCGGTCCAGGTTGCCGTCCTCGGTCACGGCGAACAGCGCCGAGGTGCCCTCGGTGACCTGCGCACGGATGCGATCGAGCTGGTCCTTGTTGAGCCCCACGGCCTCCATGGACTTGTGGATCGCGCCGAGCGCGGCGCCCGCAGCGACCCCGATCACCGGCACGAAGAAGAGCGCCCCGAACAGGAGCCCCCAGAACGCGCCCCAGCCCGTGCCGCGCCACTCGTCCTCGTGCGTGTGCCGCGTGGTGGGCTTCTTGGCGCCCTCGGGCCAGGTCACGATCGCGCGGTCCACGATCTTGATCAGGCCCTCGGAGGCCGCGTCCCGCAGGACACCGGACGCCACCTCGGCGCCTCCGGGGGTGTCGAACGACCAGACGGTGAAGGTTGCCATGATCTTCTCCTCTCAGGCGAGCAGCTTGGCCTTGGCGGCGGCGAACTCGGCGTCGTCGAGGACCCCGGCCGCCTTGAGCTGGCCGAGCTTCTCGAGCTGGGCCAGGAGGTCGTTCTCGCCGCCTGCGGGCGCCGGGGCGGCCGGCGCCTGCTGAGCGGCTTGCGCCTGGGCGGCCTGCGCCGCGTACATCTGCTGCTGCTCGGCCTGCTGCTGCGCCTGGTACTGCTGGGCCTCGGCCTGCTGCTCGGCCTTGCCCTGCTGGTGCCGCTGGACGGCACCCGCAGTGGCTGAGGCCGTCCCGGCGATGACCGCGGTGCGTGCCATCGTCCCCAGGAGTCCAGGGCGTCCTACGCGTCGTAGTGGCATGGTGCTCTCCGTTCGTCGTGCGGTCCGTGAAGGTGCTGTGCTGAGAGATGTTGTGCGACGTGGCTCGCGTCGGCTCAGACGAGCTCCGCGAGCTCGACGATCTCGTTGACGACCTCGGCCGGGATCCGCTCCTGGGCGATCACCGCGGCGCCCGCGCCGCGCACCGCGCCGACGAACTCGCGGGCCCAGGTGTGCTCGACGATCAGCACGAGTGCCGACGTCCCGGGCTCGAGGTTCGCGGCGACGTCGTCGATGTCCTCCTGCCCGGCGAGACCGGAGCTGCCGAGCTGGGTCTCGGTGATGTCGAGCTCGTCACCGAGGTCCTCGACCTCGACGACGTCGATCTCCCCGCCCACGCCCTTGCGGACGACCGTGAGGTCGAGGAGCGTGACGACGTCGGACCCCAGGAGGTCCGCGATCGCGATCTTGACCGCGTCGGGGACGCGCTCCTCGGGGAAGGCGATCGCGACGAACTCGACCGGGCCGAAGGTGGTTGAGGGCATGTGGCGCTCCTTGCTGGTGGGTGAGGTCAGGGCAGGTGGGACGCCGAGGCGGACGCGCGCTCGGCCTCGTCGCCGTGGACGACGAGCGCCCACAGCACGAACAGCCCCAGGATGATCGTGACGATCGACCACCACGGGCTGGCGGGCAGGGCGACGAACTGGGTCAGGACGTTGAGCACGACCAGCACGATCGCGACGAGGCGCGCCCACCCTCGGCCGGAGAGCACCGAGAAGCCCACGATCACGAGCAGGATCCCGACCACGAGGTGGACCCATCCCCAGGTCGACACGTCGAGGACGACGATCCCCTGCTCTCCCAGCCCGACGAGCTTCTCCGGGGAGAACGCCGCGACCAGTCCGCTGATCGCGTTGAACAGCCCGAGCACCAGCAGGACGATGCCCGCGAACCACACCCAACCGACCCATGCCGTGACCTGCGAGGACCGTGCCATGTCGTCTCCTTTGCGCGCGCGTGCTGGTGGCGCCGCGCGACGACGACGTCGGACGGGAGCCCCCAGGGGAAGTCCTGCACCCTGATCGTGGCACCGACGACGGTTCACGGCATCCGCTGCGCAAAGGGCCTCGCC
The DNA here is from genome assembly GCF_042726775.1 of Oerskovia sp. NPDC060287. Lineage (NCBI taxonomy): Bacteria > Bacillati > Actinomycetota > Actinomycetes > Micrococcales > Cellulomonadaceae > Oerskovia > Oerskovia sp. NPDC060287. Next base: position 2,683 of record NZ_JBHXBO010000186.1, on the reverse strand, counting down.
GCACCACTATGGGTCCATGGAACTGGGATTCACGGGTGGGATCGCCCTGGTCGTTCTGCTCGGGGTCGTCGGCCAGGTCGCGGCCAAGGCGCTCAAGGTGCCGTCGATCCTCCTGCTGCTCGCGCTGGGGCTGGTCGCCGGGCCCGTGACGGGTCTGGTCGACCCGGACGCGCTCCTGGGCAAGGACCTGTTCCCCCTGGTCTCGATGGCCGTGGGCATCCTGCTGTTCGAGGAGTCGCTCAAGCTCGACATGGCCCGGCTCAAGGGCGGGGCGCGGCGCCCGGTCGCGCTCCTGGTGACGGTCGGCGCGGTCCTGACCGGCATCGGCGCCACGGCCATCTGCTGGTGGGTCCTCGACCTGCCGCTGTCGCGGGCCGCGGTGATCGGGGCGATCCTCATCGTGTCGGGACCGACCGTCGTCGGGCCGTTGCTCGCGATCATCCGTCCCAAGCAACCGCTCGAGTCGGTGCTCGCGTTCGAGGGGATCTTCATCGACCCGATCGGCGCGACGGTCGCGCTCGCGATGGCGAACGTCGCGCTCCACGCCGCACCCGAGCACCTGGGGGCGACGGCGTTCTCCGGGATCCTCACGGGAGCCGTCGCCGCGGCCGTCTACGTCGTGGCCGTGCGCTGGGGCAGGGTGCCCGCCGCGGCCGAGGTCTCGCTCGCGTTCGCCACGGCGCTGGCCACGTACGCGATCGCCGAGGCGTTCCACGAGGAGGCCGGGCTGTTCGCGACGACCACGCTCGGTATCGCCCTGGCCAACCAGCGGTGGGCCCGGATCGAGCCCCTGCACGAGTTCGGCAGCCACGTCGGCCTCCTGCTCATCGGCACGCTCTTCATCCTGCTCACGGCCCGGGTGGACCTCGACGCGCTCGCCACGTACGCGCTCTCGACGCTCGCGATCGTCGCGCTGCTCGTCCTGGTGCTGCGCCCGCTCGTCGCGTCGATCGCGACCACGGGAAGCGTCCTGTCGAGCCGAGAACGCGTCATGGTCGGCTGGATGGCGCCACGCGGGATCGTCGCCGCCTCGACCGCGTCGGTCTTCGCGCTGCGGTTCGAGCAGGACGGTCAGCCGTTCGAGCAGCTCGTGCCGGTCGTGTTCGGCGTCATCCTCCTGACCGCGGTGATCTACGGGCTCACGGGGCCGTGGGTCGCCGCGCGCCTGGGCGTGCGGTCCGAGGGGCCCGAGCACCTGGACGACGACGGGGTACCGATCGCCCAGGTCCAGGCCCGCGGGTGACCTGACCGGGCGGGGTACGCACAGCCTCCGCCCGCGCACCTTCCTGCCCGACGGCGTGGGCTCGCCTCGTGCGACCCTGCGTTCGCTACGTTCGGCCCATGACGAGCGACGCGACCACCCCGGCGGCACCCGCCGGTCCGCCCTCCCCGCCGCCCTCGGCCACCGCGGCGACCGCACCGCGCGACTTCGTCGCGCTCGCCCCCGACGACCCGCGCAAGCCCCCTCGCTGGCTCCCCCGGGCCCTGCTCATGATCGTGGTCACGGTCTTCGTCGGCATCTTCGTCTGGTACGCGCTCGGCACCCTCAAGAGCCTGGGCGTCAACATCCTCATCGCGTTCTTCATCGCGCTCGCGCTCGAGCCGATCGTGGTCTGGCTGGTGCGCCACGGGTGGAAGCGCGGCGGAGCCGCGGCCACCGCGCTGCTGGGCGGCCTGGTCGTCGTGACAGGCATCTTCGCGCTCTTCGGCAACCTGTTCGTCCAGCAGCTCGTCCAGCTCGTCCAGTCGATCCCGGCGCTCTACACGGACATCCAGGAGTTCGTCCAGGAGCGGTTCGACATCGACATGCCCAGCTCGGACGACCTGCTCAAGCAAGGGTTCAACGAGTTCGGCGAGGACGTCGCGTCCGGTGCGCTCGTGGTCGGGACGACGATCGTCGGAGGCATCTTCGCGTTCCTCACGATCATGCTCGTCACGTACTACCTCCTGGCCGCAGGACCCAAGTTCCGTGCCGCGATCTGCCGGTGGCTGACCCCGAACCGTCAGCAGGAGGTCCTGCGGCTCTGGGAGATCACTCAGGTCAAGGTCTCGGACTTCATCAACTCGCGCATCGTCCTCGCCGCGCTGTCGAGCGTCTTCACGTTCGTCTTCCTGCTGATCCTCGGCACCGACTACGCCCTGCCGCTCTCGGTGTTCGTGGGCGTCGTGTCCCAGTTCGTCCCGACGATCGGGACGTACATCGGCGGCGCGCTGCCCGTGATCGTCGCGCTCACGTCGCAGGGGCTGCCTCAGGCCCTTGCCGTCCTGATCTTCATCGTGGCCTACCAGCAGCTCGAGAACCTCTACTTCTCGCCCAAGGTCTCGGCCCGTGCCCTCGAGATGAATCCCGCGGTGTCGTTCGTCGTCGTCCTGGCCTTCGGGGCCCTGTTCGGTGCACTGGGCGCGTTCCTCTCGCTCCCGATCGCCGCGACGATCCAGGCCGTCGCCAACACCTACCTCCAGCGCCACGAGCTCGTCGACTCGCACATGCTGCACGACCCGGGTCACGGGAAGGACGAGCCGACCGACGACGACAGGGAGGGCGACAGCGGAGTCGCGCGACGCCGTCGGGCCAACAAGAAGGCCGCACGCGACGCCGCGCGCACGGTCGACGAGCGGCACGCCGACGGCATCGAGTAGCACTCGTACAGGACGGGCCGCTCCCCCCCGAGGGGAGCGGCCC